>NZ_LT993738.1:0-300000 GCF_900239945.1 Chlamydia serpentis
CTAGTTTTTCTCAGAGTGATGAGAATGGCAGTTTCCAGAAGAACAACTGTCTCCTTGTGAACAATGGGATTTTTTGCTGCAGCAGCGACAAAAGCTTAACAAGCAAATAATGCCAGCGATTCCAATGACAATATAGGTAATTTGGGTGGCAGGAGTAGAAATACCTCCACACAACTTGGCAATAATATTTAATTTATTATGAGTTATTCCTATAATTCCCACATTCAATGCGCCAAGAACAACAATAAGAGAGGATAATCCTCGAATAATTTTGCCTAGCATTGCTTTTCTCCTAAGTGATGTATGCTTAATTCCATCTTTTAATCTTTTTTGTAATTTAATAAACTTTTTTTTTCAAAAGACTTCTTTGCCGAAGAGTTTCTGTCTCGTTGACTTTTTGCATACAAAGGTTTAAGTTATTCAAGAAGTTTTTGAACTTGATAAAGCTCCTGGTTTTTATGATTACAAAAGGAGAGTTCAAAATAAAATGTCAACTTTCCAGGTGTAGATACACATCTTTTTCACTTCCCCTGAGAAAAAAGGACGTTTTCATAAGTTGCAATTTAGGATAATATTATGGAGCAATTTCATTTAGACAGGGAAGAAATTTTACTTTTGGCAAAAGCCTCAGCACTGAAACTCTCTGAAGAGCTTATACAGGAGTACCAGACTTCTTTAAGTGCTGTTATTGCTTCTATGAAAGAAGCGCTTTCCATAGACATTGAGGATGTAACTTCAGAACCTTTGCTAACCCATGTGGTGAGTCTTGAAGACTTAAGAGAAGATGCGGTTATTCCAGATTTTACTCGACAAGAATTCTTAAGTAACGTTCCAGAGTCTTTAGGGGGGCTAGTAAAAGTCCCCGCAGTTATCAAGTAAGGGGGCCCAAGAAGTCATGTACCGATATAGTGCTTTAGAGTTGGCAAAGGCCGTAACTTTAGGTGAACTTACAGCGACAGGAGTCACTCAGCATTTTTTCCATAGAATAGAAGAAGCCGAAGGACAAGTAGGCGCGTTTATATCTTTATGTAAGGAACGTGCTTTAGAACAAGCTGAGCTTATTGATATTAAGCGTGAACGTGGCGAATCTCTAGGGAAACTTGCAGGTGTTCCTATAGGAATTAAAGATAACATCCATGTTGTAGGGTTGAATACTACCTGTGCGTCTCGTATGTTAGAAAATTACCGAGCCTCATTCAATGCTACGGTTGTAGAAAGAATAGAAAAAGAAGACGGTATTATCTTAGGCAAACTCAATATGGATGAGTTTGCTATGGGATCAACAACACGCTACTCTGCTTTTCATCCTACCTATAATCCTTGGGATTTATCTCGTGTTCCTGGAGGCTCTTCTGGAGGCTCTGCTGCTGCAGTCTCTGCAAAATTTTGTCCTGTAGCCCTAGGATCAGATACAGGAGGGTCTATCCGTCAGCCTGCAGCATTTTGTGGCGTTGTTGGTTTTAAGCCTTCCTACGGAGCAGTTTCTCGTTACGGCTTAGTAGCTTTCGCCTCCTCCTTAGATCAAATTGGCCCTTTAGCCAATACTGTAGAAGACGTAGCTCTTATGATGGATGTTTGTGCAGGTAAAGATCCTAAAGATATGACATCAAGAGCTTTTTTTAAAGATTCTTTTGTCAGTAAGTTGTCAATGGAAGTCCCTAAGCTTATTGGAATTCCTAGAACATTTTTAGAGGGACTCCGTGACGATGTTAAAGAAAATTTTTTCTCTTCTTTAGCTGTTTTTGAGGATAAGGGTGCACATATTATAGATGTGGATTTGGATATTCTTAGTCATGCGGTATCTATATACTACATTTTAGCATCTGCAGAAGCAGCAACTAATTTAGCTAGATTTGATGGGATCCGTTATGGCTTTCGTTCTGTTGAGGCTCATACGATTAGTGATATTTATGAGTTGTCTCGGGCAGAAAGTTTTGGAAAAGAAGTGATGCGTAGGATTCTTTTAGGAAATTATGTTTTGTCTGCAGAGAGGCAAAATATTTATTATAAGAAAGCTACAGCGGTTCGCGCCAAGATTATAAAAGCCTTTAAAACAGTATTTGAAAAGTGTGAAATCTTAGCAATGCCTGTCTGTGCGACTCCTGCTTTTGCAATAGGAGAAATTTTAGATCCTATTACTTTATATTTACAGGATATCTACACCGTCGCTATGAATTTAGCATATCTTCCTGCCATGGCAGTTCCTTCTGGATTTTCTAAAGAAGGCTTGCCTCTAGGATTGCAAATCATTGGAGAGCAAGGTCAGGATCAGCAAGTGTGTCAGATAGGCTATAGTTTTCAAGAACATGCTCAGATTAAGCAATTATTTGCTGAGAGATATGCTCAAACTATAGTTCTAGGAGGTAAATAATGAGCGCTGTTTACGCAGACTGGGAATCTGTGATAGGACTTGAAGTTCATGTAGAATTAAATACAGTATCAAAATTATTTAGCCCTGCTTTAAACCGTTTTGGAGATGAGCCGAATACCAATATCTCTACTGTATGTACAGGATTGCCTGGGTCTTTACCTGTATTGAATAAAGCTGCTGTTCATAAAGCAGTACTTTTCGGCTGTGCAATTCAAGGAGAAATTTCTTTGTTTAGTCGTTTTGATAGAAAGTCATATTTCTATCCTGATAGTCCTAGAAATTTCCAAATAACACAATTTGAATATCCTATTGTCAGAGGAGGCCACGTTAAGGCTATTGTTCAAGGGAAAGAACGTTATTTCGAGTTGGCCCAAACTCATATAGAAGATGATGCTGGAATGTTAAAGCACTTTGGAGAGTTCGCTGGTGTCGACTACAATCGTGCAGGAGTTCCTCTGATTGAGATCGTCTCGAAGCCTTGTATGTTTTCTCCTGAAGATGCTGTTGCTTATGCAACTGCTTTAGTCTCGCTATTAGACTATATCGGGATCTCTGACTGTAACATGGAAGAAGGTTCTATCCGTTTTGATGTGAATATTTCTGTGCGTCCTAAAGGAGCTCAAGAACTTCGCAATAAGGTGGAAATCAAAAATATGAATTCATTTGCTTTTATGGCCCAAGCTTTAGAAGCAGAAAAACGACGTCAGGTTGATGAATATCTCGCAAATCCAAGTGAAGATCCTAAAGTTGTAATTCCTGCAGCTACTTACCGTTGGGATCCTGAGAAGAAAAAAACCATTTTAATGCGTCTTAAAGAGAGTGCTGAAGATTATAAGTATTTTCCTGAACCTGATTTACCGACCCTGCAGTTGACAGAGGCATATATTGAAGAGGTTCGCAAAACATTGCCCGAGCTTCCATATGATAAATATCATCGCTATATTAAAGATTACGGTCTGTCTGAAGATATTGCCGTTATTCTTATTAGTGATAAGTATACAGCCGCATTTTTTGAAGCTGCCTGTAAAGACTGTAAGAATTTCCGATCTTTATCCAACTGGATAACTGTAGAATTTGGAGGTCGGTGCAAAACTTTGGGGCTAAAACTACCCTCTTCAGGAATTTTCCCTCAGGGAGTAGCTCAGTTAGTTAATGCTATCGACCAAGGTATTGTCACAGGAAAGATTGCTAAAGAAATTGCTGATATCATGATAGAGTCACCAGGGAAAAATCCTAGTGAAATTCTTAAAGAGAATCCTGGCCTTCTTCCTATGGCGGATGAGTCCGCATTACAGGCAATCATTACTGAAGTGGTTCTCAAAAATCCTGAGTCTGTTATCGATTATAAGAATGGAAAAATCAAAGCTCTAGGATTTTTAGTCGGGCAGATTATGAAGTGTACAGAAGGAAAAGCTCCTCCTAAACGAGTTAATGAACTGTTGCTCCTAGAATTAGATAAAAACTAAAGTTCCTCAAAAATAAAAAAGCACGTATTTAGAATGCTCTGATACGTGCTTTTTATTTAAATCTTAGTTTCTTGCTTTTTAAAAAGGCAAGCAAGTCAAATGAGCTCCCTTATAGTCGCTTCCAGGTCTTGAACTTAAGAAGAATACAGATAAGCTCAATATCTTCGCTGCATATTTATTTTATTATTTTGAACTAACAATAAATTATTATAATCGACTTGCTTTCTTATCTTTGTTGAAGTATTTCTAAAAAATAGGCTTGTTTTTATTTTGGTGCTAGAAATGAGACGTATGCAATATAGATTGCCAGCAATTGTTGCTCTGATGGTGCTATCTATAACTTATACTTCATTGGGTGCTGCTGTACTTCCTTTAGGTCCTGAAAATAGTTTTAATGGAAACGGTAAGATTTCCTACTCTTATGATGTTCAACCTGATGATGTATACAACCTCGCAGGTGACGTCTCAATATCTAATGTGGATAATTCTTCAGTAAATAAAGCTTGTTTTGACGTCACTTCAGGAAGTATGACGTTTTTAGGAAATGAGCACAGACTATACTGTAGGAATATTAAATCAGGAACTACTTTAGAAGGAGTTGTACTTTCTTCTAAAGGTACTCAAGCAACAGTACGCTTTTCTGGATTTTCCTTATTATCATTTATTGAGAGTCCTAGCGATATAGGAGAGCAGGGATGTTTTTATGTGAAAAATGCTCTTATGCTCTTAAATAATAATTTAATCCGTTTTGAAAAAAATAGAAGTAAGACTAAAGGCGGTGCTATTAACGCTGGAAATGTCACTCTAGCGGGTAACTACAATTCTGTGATGTTCTATGACAATGAAGCGGTCTCTAGTGGTGGAGCTATTCATGCTTCAGGTTCTATACAAATTATGGTAAACCAGGGTGCGGTAAGTTTCTTACAAAATAATGCTAAGAACGGCTTGGGCGGGGCATTGTATTCTAATGGGGATATAGATATTTCTCAGAATACGCATGTTATATTTAGGGATAATCAGGCATTGACTACTGATATAGGTCAGGGGGGAGCAATATGCTGTCTTCCTCAATCAGGCAGCAGTGCCCCTGTTCCGGTTCTAACTTTATCTGGCAATAAAGGAGTCATTTTCGAAAGAAACAGGTCTATAATTGGAGGCGGAGCTATTTATGCTAGGAGATTGACTATCTCTTCAGGAGGACCTACTTTATTTATCAATAACATAGTTGATATGAATTCGACAAATCTAGGTGGAGCTATTACGATTGATTCTGGAGGAGAGTTGATACTAACAGCAGAGCAAGGGAATATTACCTTTCAAGGAAATCATACCAGCAATAATACTCTAAATGCTCTCCATCTTCGAAGTAATGCTAAATTCCTTAAGTTACAAGCAAGAGATGGATTTTCTGTAGAATTTTATGATCCTATTACTTCTGAAGCAGACGGATCGACTAATTTGAATATTAACGGAGATCCTAAAAATAAAGTATATACAGGGAGCATCCTCTTTTCTGGAGCCAAGAGTATATCAAAAGACATTAAGAATTTTCAATCTGTGATCCCACAGAATGTGAATCTTTCAGCAGGCTCATTAGTTCTTAAGGGAGGTGCAGATTTAACAGTCTCCAAGTTTACTCAATCTCCAGAATCACGCTTAATTATGGATTTAGGAACGAGACTTCAAGCCTCTAAAGAAGACATTACAATAACGAAACTCGCTATTAATATAGATACTTTGACTTCATCCTCAATACCAGCAGTTATAAAGGCAAATAAACAAATATCTATCACAAGTCCTATTGAACTTATCACAGCTGGTATTGTTTATGACAATGTTGGTATGAGAAATGATCAGAACTTCTCTTTACTTGTTTTAGAACCTGGAACTGGTGCCGCAGTCACTGTTCTTAACTCTATATCAGAGAATCCTCACTTTGGCTTTCAAGGGAGTTGGAAGTTAGCTTGGTCGGGAACAGGAAGGCAGGTCGGAGAACTTGCGTGGCATAAAACAGGATATCGTCCTAGCCCTGAAAAAGAAGGAAATTTAGTATCTAATATCTTGTGGGGGAATTTTATAGATATAAAATCATTAATGCACATCCAAGAAAGCTATGGGTGGAGCCTTCAGACAGATCGTAGTATTTGTATTGATGGGATCGGAAATTTCTTCCACTTATCTGCATCAGAGAAGAATAAAAGGTATCGTCATAACAGTGCTGGGTATGTTTTATCTATAAATAATGAGTTAACTCCTACGCATTATACTTCTTTAGCATTTTCTCAAATTTTCAGTAGGGATAAAGACTATGCGGTCTCTAAAAATGAATATAGAATGTATTTAGGATCTTATCTCTGTCAATACACAACATCTCTAAATACCATCTTCCATTATGTCGCACGTAGTCATAATCTGAAAGTTGGTATTCCGATAAGAAGGGTTCCTCAAAATCCTCCTCTGATCTTTCAATTTCTATGTACTTATGGACATGTCTGCAATCACATGAAAACAGACTATACAGATATTCCTATGGTGAGAAACAGCTGGAGGAACAATTGCTGTGCTATGAATTGTGGAGCAAGTATGCCGTTATTGCTATTTGAGAATGGTAGAGTTTTCCAAGCTGCAATACCGTTTATGAAGTTGCAATTAGTGTACGCTTATCAAAGATCTTTTAAAGAAACTATTACAAATGGTCGTAGGTTCAGCAGAGGTAGTTTGACATGTATTTCTCTTCCTCTAGGGGTGCGTTTTGAAAAACTTGCCCCCTCTGAAAATTTACTCTATGATTTTAGTTTCTCTTACGTTCCTGATCTTTTCCGCAATAATCCTTCATGCGAAGGTGGGTTAGTTATTAGTAGAGACTCCTGGCTGACATCAGCAACAAACTTATCAAAACATGCTTTTGTTGGTCGTGGAATGAGTCGTTACAATTTCAATGATTACACAGAATTCTTTTGTGAAGGGGGTGTAGAATGGCGACCTCATTCTCGCAATTATAATATAAATTGTGGGAGTAAGTTTCGTTTTTAGGTAAAAAGTGCTTCTTGAAAATGAAAGTAACATACTCTTTTTTGTCTGTTTCTAGATCTCCTCTAGAGGTGATCCCGTCTTCTCCGAATAAATTTTATATTTTACAAAACCCAAATGCTTTTCTAGTTTTTATCATACTCTCTGGGAGAAAATCCTTTAGAAGTTAAGCTCTGTCGGGTGAATTTAAAGTAAGTAATCTAAAAAATAGATTTTTTAATTTTATTGTCAATTCGCACGTAACCATTAAGTAATTAATGACTTGTTATGGATAAATCCCTTCTTTACCTTTTAATATACGTAAACTTTAAGAATTTTTTATTAAGGGGTTTTGTTTTAAGATCTTTGTGCAGTTTTTTATTAACACTTTGATTGAAATCAATGACATCAATATCACCTTCTATTTCTACAACCTCTTTGCAAAGGGATCATCATCGTCCAATTAGTAAACTTCGTATTCTTGGAATATCTCTATTAGCTTGTAGTATTATTTTGATTGCGGGTGGAATTGTGCTCTTTACTGTGCTAATTCCAGGGTTAAGCTCAATAATTTCCTTAGGAACAGGAATTGGATCCTGTGCTTTAGGAGGTATTTTATTTTGTTTGGGTTTGTTTTTAATCTTGAAAAAAGAAGCAGTGCCTTTAGTGCAAGATACCTTTGATGAGATAGTGGTTGAAGAAGGTGGTATCGTCGAAGAACAGCAGGTTGTGGAACAACAGGATATTGAACGGAAGCAGCAGGTTGAAACAACTATAGAAAGGCTGAATCAAGAGCTTAGTTCATTTGAAGGTTACATTCAATCTGTAGAGGTTGGTTTAGAGAAGATGAAGAGTTTTCCTTACAATGATGAAGGAGTGACTGAGAACACTAAACACAAATTAAAAATTCTAACGGCATCTTTAGAAGGAATTATTCCAGAGCTTGTGGATATCAGACGTATTCTTGAAGAAGAGGAGTTTCATGTTGTCTCTATGCATAAACACTTTCGGGCAATTGGTGAGAGTTTAGTTAACAGAGAAATTGTAGCACGGGATTATGACTTAGATAATTTAAAGGATATAACAGCTTGTTACCCTGATTGTCCTATAGGTGTACGGTTTATTAATTTTTTCCAGAAAACGATAACAAGGTTTATGAATTTGACAGAAGCTATTTTAGAGACTCTAGGTGTTGCTAAGATAAGAGACCATGGCGTAGCAAAGGAGATATTCGAAAAGAATTGTGTATTGCTAGAGAATACTGTTTATGGGAGTTTAGAAAAGAGCTATAGAAACCTAGGTCTAATGTCTGCAAAGATGCACCTGCTACATGAAAATTCTCTATTTCAATGGGAAGATAACAAGGAGATAATTGAGAAAAAGAAACAAGAGTTGACCGATATGTGTCTACATACTCATAGGAAGGTATTTTTTGGATTAAGTGATGATAATGTGGTCGATATAACTACGAATGTTCAAGATTGGAATTTATCTGACATTATTTCTAGAAATAAGCTGAGTGAAATGGAGAACAGTCAAGAATGGAATAAGAAGTTGGCTTTGAAAAATCAAGCCTTAGCATATACGAATGCTAAAATTAATTTAAAAAATCAAAAGGACTTAAAGCAGATTGAAAGTTCTTTTATCTCTTCTTGGGAACAGTTTCGAAGATCTGAATACGAAAAAGCAAAGAATAGATTAGAGGTCGTCAAAGGGTTCTATCCCGATATAGAGTCTATCCCAGAAGAACAAACTGAGTCTGAAGAGCGCTCTATCATTCTTCCACTGCGAAGCGATGTTATTAAATCAGCAAAGGAACTGGCTGGTGACTTTAAATCTCTTCAAGAGGATGCTTGGGAATCTCTTAAAGAGTTTGTCCGAAACCTTAGAAAGAATCAGTCACTACCAAGAATGACACTTGAGAAGAAGAGAGAAATTGACGATAAACTTAGGGATGCATCTAATTTTGTAGAAGCGACTTCTGCAAAGATAGAAACATTGGTCAAGTGTTTTAATAAAATAAATCCTATTTTTGAAGAAGAGGTAAGTAAAGTAGAAGTGCGAGATATCAGGGAGAGGCTAGATGTTTTGACATTAGAGTTAAAGGGAATTACTTCTCAGATTGAGAGTATAGAAAGTCTTATTGCTAAAGAGGAACTGCCCCTACTCCCTGTTAGACAAGCTTTAGAAAAAGCATATATTAAGAGCGATAGTTGTTCGAAGCTGATAATGGTAGCGAAGTCGTCTTTTGAAGGCGATATGAGATTCGAATCTATATATATTAGGTGGAATCATTTAGTTTCCAGATTACAAGAGATCGGCATAGCCGTTAAACAGGAAGCTGGAAGATTCTTAAATCTTGATCTTGATATTCTGGAGCAAAAATGTCTTCTTCAAGAAAGTAAAAAGAAACTAGAAGATGCAGGGCTAAAGTTTATACGAGAAACAGCTGTTGAAGCTACTTCTGATTTCCATTCTCTAACAAACAAATGGGAAGAGATGTTGGAATGTTTAAGCCCCTATTCTAAGCTGTACCTTAAGTATCACGAGGAAGAGAGAGCTCAGGCTGAAGCAAAGGTTCATAGGATGACAGAGAAATACCGAGCTTTCAAGATGGCTCTGGAGGCTATGAAATTTGATGAAGAAGCTCTACTGAGTCAAGAGATCTGTATTGAAGATGAGAGCAAACAACAAGAATCTGAAAAACAAGCCCTCCATTTAGCTTATTGTAAGTTCCGAGCTGCTCAATCTCGTTTAGCTAATTTAGAATCTGAGATAGTTGAGAGATCGACAGCTAAGAAATTTACAATGAAGAAATTTTGGCCTTCAAAGTGATCTTCTTAAAATCAAAGATTTTACCTATTTGTGATAATAAGGAACTAATGATTTGAGCATATAATTTAGAGGTCTTTTGAACGCGACTCTTTTCTTCTTGGATAATTGTCTGATGTCAATTTTAAGGATTTTCATTTTTAAGTAATATTCTTAACAAGCCTTTGCTAAGGTTTTCACTCATACGTGTCTTAAAGACATATTAATAGGAGGTGATTCTTTAGAGAGAATAGCTTCATTTAAATAGCAAATGCTTGCTTAGTAAGGGCGAAGTCAATCTTTACTTTTAAAGTGAATCTCTTGCCTTGTTTATCCTATTGATGTATTTGCTGAAGTCTTAAGACTTAAATTAAAAAATGTTTTGGTAATGAACGCTTCTTTTCCTAAGTTTATATTTTCTGCTTTTACTGTGCTTCCTCTTTCTATAAGTGCTGCTGAGATAATTTTGGATTCGAGTGCTAATTTCAATGGAAATGAAAATGGGAACTTTTCGATTTATGAGAGTCAGGCAGACGATGGAACGACATACCTGTTTAAGGGAAACATCAGTATACAAAACATTCCTGGGAAAGGAACAGCAATTATAAAGAGCTGTTTTACTAATACTAAGGGAGACTTGATCTTTATAGGAAATGGAAATTCCCTAGCTTTCAATACGGTAAATGCAGGTAATGTACCAGGTGCTGCTATTAGCAGCATTGTCGTAGACAAAACCACGACATTCTCAGGCTTTTCTCTACTTTCTTTTATTTCGACTCCTGGAGATGTAGTCAACAATGGTCAAGGAGCTTTTAGTATTACTAATAGTTTAGGTTTTGATAAAAATAACAGCTTACTCTTTAGCAAAAACTTTTCAACAGAAGATGGCGGTGCTATTAAGACAAAAACCCTTTTATTAAAAGGAACGACAATATCAGCACTATTTTCTAAAAACCAGTCTTTAAAGAAAGGTGGTGCGATTCATGCTCCTGAAGTTATTACAATTACTGGAAACGAAGGGGAAATTTCTTTTTCTGAAAATACCTCTAAAGATTCCGGAGCAGCAATTTTTACAGAATCAAGTGTTATTATTTCTGATAACGCTAAAGTCTCCTTTATTGGTAATAAGGTTACTGGGACGAGTTCCTCAACAATAGGGAGTATGTCCGGTGGAGCGATCTGCGCTTATAAAGCTAATACAGATACTCAGGTTACTTTAAGTGGAAATCGTACGTTGGTTTTTAGCAACAACATGTCAACTACAGCAGGAGGCGCTATCCATGTGAAAAAGCTAGAGCTCGCTACTGGAGGTCTTACGTTATTTAATGGTAATACCGTGAATGGAGGGACAACTCCTAAAGGAGGAGCAGTAGCTATTGAAAGTAGTGGAGAGTTAAGCTTATCTGCAGACCTTGGTGACATCGTCTTTTTAGGAAATACAGTCACTTCTACTAATCCTGTGACGAATAGGAATAGTATAGACTTAGGAACTAATGCAAAACTCACAGTTTTACGTGCTGCTTCGGGTCAGAGTATTTACTTTTATGATCCGATAACTGTAACAGGAACTACAGTACTTACGGATGTGTTAAAGATTAATGAGCCCCCTACTTCTTCTCCCTTCAAGTATATAGGCAACATTATATTTACGGGCGAACAGCTTTCAGAGAGCGAGCTTTTAGATACTAAGAATCTTACTTCACAACTTCTACAGCCCGTTACTCTTGTAGCAGGAACTCTGTCTTTGAAACAGGGAGCCATCCTGCAAACACAGGCATTTACCCAGGAACCTGATTCTCGCCTCGAGATGGATATGGGAACTTCCCTAGAGGCTTTCGATACGAGTACTATAGATAATTTAATCCTTAACATCAGTTCTATAGATGGCTCAAAGCAGGCAAAAATTGAAACCAAAGGTGCAACCAAGAATTTGACTTTGTCGGGAGCCATTACTTTATGGGATGCGAGTGGAAACTTTTATGAAAATCATAGCCTACGTAATTCTCAGGCATATACAATTTTAGATCTTAAAGCTTCAGGAACTGTCACACACACTGGAGTAGCTCCAGAGCCTGTAATGGCTGAAAAGTTTCATTATGGTTATCAAGGAACTTGGGGACAGATTTCTTGGAGTGTGGGAAGCCCATCTACAGCTACCTTTAATTGGACAAAAACAGGATATATTCCTAATCCCGAACGTGTCGGCTCTTTAGTTCCTAACAGCTTATGGAATGCGTTTATAGATATCAGCTCGCTTCACCATCTTGTAGAAACCGCAACAGATGGGATGCAGGGATCACGTGTCGTTTGGGCTGCAGGGCTATCGAATTTTTTTCATAAAGATAGTACAAAAACGCAACGTGGTTTTCGCCATTTGAGTGGGGGCTATGTTTTGGGAGGACACTTCCAAACCTGTTCAGATAAGATTTTCAGTGGTGCTTTTTGTCAGCTTTTTGGAAGGGATAGGGATTATCTTGTAACTAAGAATCAAGGTACAGTCTACGGGGGAACTCTCTACTACCAACATAACGAAACTTATATTTCCTTATCTTCTAACCAAGAGTCATGCTTATTCTCTTATCTTCCTAAAGAGCTTCCTCTTCTCTTTTCAGGATCCCTGAGCTATACCCATACTGATAATGATCTGAAGACCAAGTACACAGCATATCCTACTGTTATGGGGGATTGGGGAAATGATAGTTTTGCTATCGAACTAAGCGGAAGAGCCCCTATATCTTTGAACAACAATGCTCTGTTCGAGCAGTATATGCCTTTTATCAAACTACAATTTATCTATGCTCACCAAGAAAGCTTTAAGGAACAGGGATCAGAAGCTCGTCAATTTGGAAGTAGTAGTCTTACCAATCTTGCTTTACCTATCGGGATAAGAGTTGACAAGGAGTCCGACACCCAGGAGGCTACCTACAATCTAACGATCGGCTATATTATAGATCTTATTCGCAGTAACCCTAACTGCACGACAACACTACTTATTAGTGGGGACTCTTGGGAAACCCTCGGGACGAACTTGGCTAGGCAAGCTTTAGTTCTTCGTGCAGGGAACCACTATTCTTTTAATTCGGATTTCGAAGCTTTTAGCCAATTTTCTTTTGAACTGCGAGGATCATCTCGAAACTACAACATAGATTTTGGAGCAAAATATCGATTTTAATTGATTTATAAGTAATTGTCAAAAGAAGATTTAGCTTTTTAAGCTTCTTTTTTCTTGTCGCCATATACATTTTACTTTGAACAAAGGCTACCTACACACTTTTCTTTGTGTTAAGAAAAATAAGGCTGAACAAATCTATTGGAAGAAATATTGTTTTTAATATTGCCTCCTTTTTCCTATTTATGTAGCGTTTGGGATTTTAAATAGAACGAGGGTTTCACATGAAATCGTCTTTTTCCTTTTTATTAATATCTTCATCTCTAACTTTGCCTCTCTTGATGAGTTTACCCGTACATGCTGCGGATCTCATCTTAGGTAGCAGTGACAGCTATAACGGTAATATAAATACCGAGGAATTTACTCCTAAAAGCGCAACCTCAGATGCTAATGGAACTACATACAATCTCAGTAGTGATGTTTCGATTAGTGAAGCAGGGAATAAGACTTCCTTAACAACAAGTTGTTTTTCCAATACGGCAGGTAATCTTATCTTCGCAGGACATGGGTTTTCCTTTAACTTTAATAATATCGTCTCAAGTGCTGAAGGAACTGTGGTTAGCAATACAGCAGCTGCAGAAGTTACGAAATTTTTAGATATTTCCAACCTTCGTGTGACTGGCTGTCCGAGACAAACAGGTAAAGGCGCTATTAAAATTGTGAATAATTTGGTGTTTGATGGTAATGCAAGTATCTCATTTACTGAGAATGTCTCATCTGAAAATGGGGGAGCGATTACTACGAAAGACCTATCTTTAATAGGAAGTTCTAAATTTGTATCTTTTCTTTCTAATAACTCTTCAAAACAAGGAGGAGCAATCTACGCTTCTGGGACTGCTAGTATTTCTAACAATCTAGGAGTATTGAGTTTTGCTCATAATACTGCAACCACATCAGGAGGAGCAATTGCTGTAGAAGGGAATCTTGCAATTACTAATAACCAACATATCTTTTTTGATAGTTGTATAGCAACGACCGAAGGAGGAGCTATTTATTGTAGTAAGTCAGGAACTAGCCCTACGTTGAATTTTTCTGGCAACGAAAGTCTCCAATTTCTTAATAACACAGCAAAGACTAGTGGAGGAGCTATCTATACCGATAAATTGGTATTATCCTCAGGAAGGGGAGGAATATTCTTTTCTAAAAATACCTGCGTAAATGCTTCTCCTAAGGGAGGCGCTATTGCAATTAAAGATTCTGGAGAGATTAGTATCTCAGCAGATCTTGGAGATATTACCTTCCAAGGCAATACTACAAGTACTACAGCCAATCCTGCAAGTGTAACTAGAAATGCTATAAATCTGGGATCTGGGGCGAAGTTTTTAGCCCTCCGTGCTACTAAGGGCAACAAAATTTTCTTTTACGATCCTATAACCACTTCGGGAAATGTTGCTGACAAGTTGTCTTTGAATAAAGCAGATGCAAGTTCTGGAAATACTTATGAAGGACTTATCATCTTTTCAGGAGAAAAACTTTCAACAGAGGAAATTAAGAAAATAGAAAATCTTAAGTCTGTATTTGTACAGCCTCTGGAGATTGCTTCGGGTGCTTTAATATTGCAAAAGGGAGTAACCCTCGTTGCAAACACTATAACTCAAGTAGAGGGATCTAAAGTAGTTATGGATGGGGGAACCTCCTTGGAGGCAAATACTGAGGGAGTCACTCTGAACGGCTTAGCCATTAATATAGATTCATTAGATGGTGCTAACAAAGCTATTATTAAGGCATCTGCTCCCAATAAGAACGTCGTATTATCCGGGCCTATTATGCTGGTCGATGTTCAGGGAAACTTTTATGAACATCATAATCTAAGTAAAGAACAAAACTTTCCGTTAGTAGAGCTTTCTGCTCAGGGAGATATTAATACTGCTGATATCCCTGATGTTCCTACTTTAAGTGCAACAACCCATTATGGTTATCAAGGCAACTGGCATATTGCTTGGGTCGAAGATACAACTGCGAAAACTAAAAATGCTACTTTAAGTTGGAAGAAAACAGGATATAAACCTAATCCGGAAAGACAGGGTCCTCTAGTTCCCAATAGTCTATGGGGCTCTTTTATAGATATTCGTTCGCTTCAGAGTCTTATGGAAAGAAGTACAGGTTCACTATCTTCTCCAACGAGTTTATGGATATCTGGGATAGCAAATTTTTTGCATGAAGATAAAAAAGGAAACCAGAGGGGTTATCGTCATTCTAGCGCAGGCTATGCATTAGGAGCAGGATTTGCCTCTCCTTTTGATAATTTCTTCAACTTTAGCTTCTGTCAGCTCTTTGGCTATGATAAGGACCATTTAGTAGCTAAGAATCACACACATGTTTACGGAGGAGCTTTGGGTTATCAACATCTTGGGGAGTCCAAAACTCTTGCTAAGGTTTTCTCAGGAAATGCTAGCTATCTACCTTTTGTTTTTAGTGCTCATTTTGCTTATGGCCATACCGATAATAATATGAAAACAAATTATACTGCGTACCCTACGGTCAAGGGAAGCTGGGGAAATGATGCCTTTGATATAAAAATTGGAGGCGCTATTCCTATCGCTACTTCAGGAGGTAGATCTTGGATCGATAGTTATACTCCTTTTGTGAATCTAGAGGTTGTTTACGCACACCAAAAAGATTTTAAAGAAAACGGAACAGAGGGTCGTTTTTTCCAAAGTGAAGAGCTCTTCAACCTAGCTTTGCCATTGGGAATAAAATTTGAGAAAGTTGCCGATAAGATGACCTATGATCTTTCATTAACTTATGTTCCAGATCTTATCCGTAGTGATCCTGATTGTACTACAACTCTTGTTATCTCTGGGGATTCTTGGTCGACTTGTGCAACGAGTTTGTCTAGGCAAGCCCTCCTTTTGGGTGCTGGTAATCACTACAGGTTTGCTTCAAATTTCGAACTATTCAGTCAGTGCGAATTTGAATTAAGAGGATCTTCTCGTAGCTATAATATCGATTTTGGAGGAAAATTTGTATTTTAATCATCCAATTCAAAACCCCTAGAAAATAATATACTAAGGCTCTATGTATAAAGTTATTTAGGGCCTTTTCTTCACCTTCGTTATTATATTTCAGCTCTATTATTAGGTCATTTTGATGCTTATATAGAGGCACCTTACTGAGGTGATCTTTATTTTGTCTTTTGCTTATTGGGCAGTAGGCATATTCTTTTTTAAGTTGCAGCTGATCAATAATTTAGACTCTTGTGACTGTAATGAGTGTCTTCAGTATTCTGGATAGCTACTTCTCAGACTTTTCGAGATAGAAAAGCCTTTTCTTTATAGCCTTTATTAGAAAAATAGCTTTTTCTTTAAATACATTGGATTCTTAAGAAGCTTTCAACAGAGCTATGCTTTAGCATAAGGAAGAAAGTTTTTTTGTTTGTCTAGTTTTAGAAAGAAGAAAAAGCGGGTATCTGCTTCCCGGTGTTCATACACTCCATAGAGCTGCCAGTGTTCGAAGATTTTTGTTCCTAAGATCATCTGATACTCTAAATAGTTTGGAGTGTTTTGGCGATGCCACCCATAACGTAGTGATAAGCGGTAATTCCAGCAAGGATGAGGTCGTACAAATAGTTTCCCTAAGATAAGGTTTCTACGATCTGATAAAGGAGAATTTAATAATTGATCAATGGGGCGGCTAACATCTAAAATAAAATTTTCCCGATCACATTTAATAAGACTATATTTGCTCCTATGTAGAGCTTCTAAAGTCATAGCAATATTATCGCTCCCAATCCATTCCCAACGTAGATTCATATGATCCCAGCAGTGTTTTTTCCATATCCATTCAGCATTTATTAAAAACGTATTTTTCTTTCCTAAAGGTAGAGATAGTTCGCATAATGTTTTAGGAAAGGTAGCTCTACTTTGGGCATTATTTAAGATATGAGTTGTTGATAATTTAGCATGTATTTTAGGGAATGAAGTGTTGATTTTACTCAGTACAGACGTATCTATACCTGCTTTTAAAAGATTTAAAGCGTGGAAAGCATCTTGGATAGAAAAAATATAATGCTCTTCATTTTTGGCTAAAGGGCTACTTTCCATAATGAAAGTAATAAAGGGCTCAATAATATGGCGTCTTTGTATATAGGTCTTATGTAATAGAAATCGGTAATCAAGTTGTAGCTTCCCAGAGAGTTGAGTATGGTGAGGAGAGAGCTCAGGAACATCACTATAATAAATGAGAGAGCTCGTAAGTGTAGATGAAAGAGTCCCTATGGGTAGGGAAATGGCTTTCTGTAGTTTAGGGCGTAGAGCAAAACGTAAAGAGGAAAAATTATTCCCAGCGATATTATCACTAAAAGCAAAGTTTAGATACCCACATTCTAAAACGTTTTCGAGGTAAATTCCTGTTTTATAGATGGAGATAGGATATTGCCTTAACGTTAAGTAGGGAAGCTCTTGGTTTGCGTTTTGAAAGGAGTTTACCTTAACAGAGGAGGTTAGATAACCTTCGAAATAGTTGTCATTCCAAGTGCAATCAACACGTGTGGGTCCTGTATTTTTTAACATGAAATTGTTAGGAAAGATATCAGCAATGGTTTCCCAACTATCGCTGAGGTGGTATTCTCCAGAAAAATTTACATGCTTATGAGTGAAATGGAAATCCCCATGTAAGCGATAGCGATCATGGGCTTCTGCCATGTCAATAGCAAGGCGATGAGCGTAATAGCTTTTTATATTGAAAACATTCTCAGGGGCTTGCTTTTGAGAACAGTGCATGTTGAATCCCATTCCTACACCATGCTTGAAAAAGCTGTCTAAAAAAAATGTTGAGGAAAAATGCCTTTTAGCAATGGGCGAGTAGCTAATTCCTAAATAAGATCCCAAAAAACCACCTGTTCCCCCACGAAAGTTTATGGGAGGCTTTGGAATTTCCATAGGCATAATAGAAAATGGAGGCAAGAAGAGTATCGGAATACGATATAACCTTAATGTAGTCTTTCCTATTGAAAGAAGACTATCCGAGGAATATTCAAGGTAATCTCCAGAAAGGCAAAGATCTTTCTTGGGACCTTCAGATGTCGAGATGTATCCCTTCCGGATGACTATTGTTTCTGGCGTGAGGGTGATCATAGATCCGCCTAAAAACCAAGGATACATGGCGAATCGTCCGTTAGTAAGAAGACAAGAGTCTGTATCTTCATAGTACTCTAGATAGTCGCAAACTAGAGTTTTAGCTCTATAGTTTACCATGACGTTACCATGAGCTACAAGCTTCAAGCCTTGTCCACCTACATTTTCTACATATACTTTATTAGCTTGTATACGCAAATTATTATGGATGTTCAGCACACCATCTTCGATTGTAACTATCCCAGAAACGCTTTTAAAGTGGTTTAGATAGGAATTTTTCTTTTTCACAGCCTCTTGGTGAGTCAAGGCATTAGCTGAAGGACATATGAAGATTAAGAAAACTAAGAGTATGTAGTAATGTTTCATAAAAATAGCTTGATTTATTCCACAATTTTTATGAGCAAGCCTGCAAGGATCGGCAAGTTTTTCGCATCTACTTTCGCCATGAGTTGTATTAATAAACAAATATCTTCAGGAGACTTAGAGATAACTAATGTTTCTAGAATATCCAACATAAGTTTCGTACGGTTTTCTGGAGTAATATGATAGCGCAAATATGGCATGGTAGGATGAGGTCTTTCGTTTTCGGTGTCCACAAATAATAACGTTTCTTGAATTAAGTTCTGGGCATAACGATGAAGGGATCGTTTTTTCTCAGGATCCTTTGTAAGATTATAAATTGCGAGATCTGCATAAGCACGGATGATAGGCTCTCCAGGAAGCTTCGCGGCTTGAAAAAGTAAATCCAAAGCTTCTTGACTTGAGGTATGACTTAAAAAGGAAATTGCTATAGCAGCAAGATGAGTTTTCTGACTCCCCAGAAGCTTATAAATACAAGGAAGGTAAGCTTTTTTTGGTAAACGGAAGAGACACATTAAAATTTGCTCTTCGATAACCCGAGCTGTAGAAAGCAACTTTGCTCTCTCGTGCGGATCTTGAGGTAAAATCATACTAACCCGTTTCCAACTTTGCAAAGCATGCCCTTTAGAAAAACTCATAGCGAGAGTTTCATTGTAATGTGGTTGGACTAACCAATCCGAAATATATTCAAGTAGTTCGGGAGAATCATATCCTAACTCTAAAAGAGCTAAAGCTACATTGAATTTGGCTTCGCTATTTTTAGTTTTGAGGAAGATTGGAAGGGCAATAGGGATCCCTATTTCCGGAGTTAGGTGTCTTAAGGTATATAGAGCTCGCGGCCGTTCTTCGAGGACCTGTTTTTTTATAGTCGGCAGTGCGTCATCTTCTTTCCCTAAGGCAATTAAAGCTTGGGCTGCAGCTAAAGCTACATCGACGTCTGGCTTTTGTAATTGCTTTTTTATATCGTAATAACTTTGACCATCTTTGAGTTTCCCTAAAGCATAAAGAACAGCCTCTTGATCTTGAGGAGAAGTACTTGTTAGCAAATTTCTTAGTGTGGGAAGGAAACGTTTTTGTTGATACTCTCCGATTTGTATTGCTGTTGCACTACGAATAGAGCTTTTTTTAGCAGCTAGAAGTTCTCGAATATAAGTATCTGATTCCTCCGTTTCCAAACATAGGAATATAGCTGCAGATAAACATTGGATCTCTTCAGGAAGCTTATAAATAAAAGAATACAGATGATCGATTACCTTAGTGTTTTTCAGATTAGCAAGCTTGTAAGCAGCTTCTAGGCGGATTATCGGATAAGGGGATGCTAAAGCCTTAAAGAGTAATTGATCAGAGGCTGTGCCAAGATATGCTGACACCGCAGATAACACAAGTAGTTGTTGTAGAGGATCGGTAGTCTCCATAGCTTGGGAAAGAACGTCAAAGCCTTCTGAAGATCCTGCAAGTCCTGCGCCGATGATAGCGCTTTTCCTAGTCTGGGGATCTGAAGAGCGTATGCCTTCTTTCAGACAATCTTCTCCAATTTTTCTTAAAACAAAGAAATCATGATCTACATAGGTGTCTAAAGCTTGAAGGTAAATGTTTAATGCTTGCTGTACAGATTGTGTGCTTATATATAGAATTTTATGGCTTATAGACTCAGGAAACTTTGCTAGAAGAGACAGAGGGAGGCTAGAAAACAAAAGTCCAAGGAGAGTTAGGCGGAATAGTCCCATAAATCAATGTTAAACTCCTCTAGCAAGTATTTCAGTGTTTGGATAGGGAGACCTTGAATATTGTAAAAACATCCATGGATCTTCTTGAAAATCAAACCCCCACCGTTACAGAGATCATAGGCGCCGCAATTACTCAAGGTTCCAACAGTTTCTATATAAGACTCTAGACGATGATCAGGAATCATGGTCAATGAGACTTCAGAACTTTCAGATCCCTTCAGGAGTTTCTTATTATGCAATACAACAAGGCTAGTGATCACTGTGTGTGTTTGATTTCGTAAAGTCTTTAGCATATCGATAGCTTCTACCTTGTCTTGAGGCTTATTAAAAATATGACCCTCGTAAACAACAATAGTATCAGCTGTGATAATGATACAGTCAGAATCAGAACTAAGCGCGGAAACAGCGTATGCTTTTTGTGTCGCAAGTTTTTGCGTATAGGCAATAGGGTCTCCACAGAAAGCTACCTTCCGTTCGTCAAAATTTGGAGAAACCACAGTAAAAGGAAATCGAAAATCTTCTAAAATAGCTTTTCTTCTTCTTGAAGAAGATCCTAAAACTAAAGGGAGCAACATAGAATAAGATTCCTTAAGAGCTTTTTTTATGCTGAATAATATTTACAGTAATTGCTTATGACTTGCAGTGTAATCAGCCATCGTACCGTCAAAGAATGTAATTTTATCTTTATCAAAGATCAATAATTTCATAGCACAATCTTGAATAAGGCCCCTATCATGAGAGACAAAAATTGCTGTACCTTTATAGTCGTTTATAGCCCAAGAAAGTGCAGAAACAGATTCTAAATCTAAGTGATTGTTAGCTTCATCAAGAATAAGAACATTATGATTTTCTAACATCATTCCTGCCATAAGAAGGCGTGCAGTCTCTCCTCCAGATAGTGCTTGAATTTGCTTGAAAGCATCATCACCGCCAAAGAGCATTTTTCCTAAAACACTACGGATCTCTTGATCACTAATTCCTGTCTTGCGATTTCGCAACCATTCGAACAGAGTTTCTTGACCGCAGTCAGCTAAAACATCACTATGATTTTGAGGAAAATAGGAACATATAGCTTGATGGCCTAGCTTTATACTTCCAGAAGAAGGTGTATCCACGCCTGCAAGTAATTTCATCAAGGTGGTTTTGCCTAGACCATTATTCCCAATAATCCCAAGTTTGTCTCCTTGATAGATTTCTAAAGAAAAAGGATGAATTACCTGATTATCTCCATAACTTTTCGTGATTCCCTCCAAAGATAAGACGACTTTTCCTGAAGACCGATCCGATAGGGGGAAACGAATATAGGGACGTTGGATATTAGATTTTTTTAATTCTTGTGGCTGCAGTTTCTTAATTTCTCTCAACCGAGATTGTACTTGACTTGCTCGTGATCCGGCACCGAACTTAGAAACAAACTCTTTGAGTTGGGTAATTTTCTTTTCTTTAGATTTAATGTCAGCTTTTTCTTGTTCCCGAGATGCAGTTTTCATTTCTATCATTGCATCGTAATTCCCAGGATAAATTATGATCGTATCATAATCAATGTCAGCAATGTGTGTAGTAATTGTGTTTAAGAAATGTCGATCATGGCTAACTACAATGACAGTGCCTTGATAGCTTTTTAGAAAGTTGCCTAGCCAATTAATTGAGTATAGGTCAAGGTGGTTAGTAGGCTCATCAAGAAGCAGTGCTTCTGGATGACCAAAGAGAGCTTGGCAAAGAAGAACTCGGAATTGTAGATCTATCGGAATTGTAGCCATTTTATTGCCAAATAGCTCGTTGGGAATACCAATCCCCGTTAACAATTCTTCGGCTTCTGAATCCGCTCGGTACCCATTTTCTTCTCCAATGATCTCTTCGATTTCAGCAAGTTTCATGCCAATAGCATCAGTAAATTCTTGTAAGTAAAGATTATCACGAATTTGTAAAGCTTCCCAAAGACGGGAATTACCCATAATAACACAATCTAAGACAGTGATATCATGAAAGGTATCGATATTTTGACGTAGGATCCCTACCTTTTTAGGTAAGGAAATAGAACCTTTTGTAGGTTCTACTATTCCCATAATGATTTTTAGAAGAGTAGACTTCCCTGCACCATTAGGTCCAGTAAGACCATAGCAGTTTCCAGGATTGAAGACTACGGACACCTCATCGAATAAAACTCGAGTCCCTAAAGATTTGCCAATTTTATCTAATACTATACTCATAGCAAAAAGCATA
This sequence comes from Chlamydia serpentis, assembly GCF_900239945.1. Classification (NCBI taxonomy): domain Bacteria; kingdom Pseudomonadati; phylum Chlamydiota; class Chlamydiia; order Chlamydiales; family Chlamydiaceae; genus Chlamydia; species Chlamydia serpentis. The sequence continues at coordinate 22,212 of NZ_LT993738.1, forward strand.
ACAAAGTGCTTTTTAGAGTACAAGAGCTTTACCTGATTCTCTTATGCATGAGGATGGGCTTCTTGGTAGGTGCGTTTTTTTAACTTTATAGAGACTTGAGTATAGACTGTTGTGGTCTCTAGAGAGCTATGACCAAGAAGCATTTGGATTGTCTTTAAATCCATTCCACTCTCCAACCAATGAGTCGCTATAGTATGGCGAATTGTATGGGGAGTGATGTGTCCTGAAAGTCCTGAACTTCGCAGATATTCTTGAAATTTCCTATCTATAGATCGTGTGCTAATCCGGGTTCCAAAGCGATTTAGAAAGAGCGCTTGTCGATCTCGTTCTAAAGGAGCTCGGTCAGGATGGTTAAGATAGGTGTGTACCCATTGGATGGCATGGGGGGTGATGGGAACAATTCTTTCTTTCTTTCCTTTTCCTTTTATACGAACTAAGTGGGTAGTAAAATCTAAATCCCATTTGTTTATTGCTACAATTTCACTGATTCTCAAACCAGAGCTATAAAAAAGTTCCATCAGACAGCGATCACGTAGTCCATGATATTTAGAAATATCAGGAGTTGCCATTAGTATCTCAACTTGATTATAAGTCATAGGTGAGGGCAGCTCCTTGGGAAGACGGGGCCCTTGGATAGTTTCTGCAGGATTTTCTGTAAGAATTCTTTGGAGAACACAGTAATGACCGAAACTTTTAATTGAAGAAAGACACCGCTTGATAGTTCGCTTACTTTTCCCATTTTCTATAAGTTTAGCAACATAGATACGCACGTGTTCTTTTGTAAACAACGAAAGGGGAAGAGGAGAAACCCTTCGGTTGTCCAAGGTTAATTTCAGTGGGGGTGAAGAGGGAAGATTTCCGCATTTTTCTAAAAAATTTTTTAACCCATTAAGATCCAAACAATAGTTTCTTAATGTGTGTGAGGAAGCGCTTTTGATCGTCCTCAAGTAGTCCAAGAATGAATAGATAGAGGTAATCATCATTTTCTTTTAGATTAGGGAATGCTAGCCTATGAATATTATTTTCAAACTATTTATTTTGCATAGGATTTTTAGGGAAAGAATAGCTGTGGTATTCTTGCGCTACGGAAATATTCGGAAAAATAACGGAAGCCTCTTTATAAAAATCATCAAGATTTAAGTAACGTGCAGAGAAGTGTGTGAGAATAAGTTTTTCTGTTTCAGCTTGTTTTGCAAGGGTGGCCGCTTGTTTTGCAGTCATATGAAAATGGCTTTCAGCAAGATGACGATGTTCTTCAAGATACGTACTCTCACATAGCATTATACGACTGTTTTTTGCAAGATCTATGACTGCTTGGCAAGGCAGAGTATCAGCAATAACAGCGATACTATCTCCTTTTCGAATATAGCTGACATCACTAAGATGTACTGTAGAATCATTGATAACAATCTTTTCGTTCCGAATGAGATCTTGGATAATAGGACCATAAATACCTCGAGCCTGAAGCTTTTCAGGAAGAAATTTTATAGTGTCTGGTTCGGTGATTCTCCATCCCAAGGTATCTACCTGATGTTGAAGTCGTCGCGCTTCAATGCGAAAGTTACCAAAATCTTCTATAACTCCTTCCTCAGAAATAGGATGCTCAATTACCTGGATAGTCTCATGATAAATAGTGCCATAACGTAGGCGGTCAAAATATTTTTTTCCCGAAGCAGGATAATAACAGTGGATAGGATAAGAGACCTTATCTAAGTTGAGTCGCATTAGCATAGAGCCTAGACCCAAGCAATGGTCCCCATGAAAATGACTAACAAAAATTCTAGTTACTGTTGTAGGCGCAATATTTGCAAAGATAAATTGTCGTTGTGTACCTTCTCCGGGATCAAACAGCAGGCCCTCACCATTCCAGCGAAACAAGTATGCTCCTTGATTGCGTGTTCGAGTGGGCTGTTGGCTCGAACATCCTAACACAATTAATTCTCTAGAACTCATAAGGATTTACTTTAAGAAAAAGTCATAGAATAAACTAAATGAAATTATATATGCTACTACAACTTTTGAATGAAATTTTTATGATTTAGAATCTTTTTTCTTTATTTCTCTTGTGCTTATCGCTTGTATTCCGAGAACCAGTTTAATTAACTATTTGAAGACCACCAAAATGATGGAATGCCTCGTTTAGGGGGCGGTGGTGATGAAGAAAAAGAGCTATCACTGCTTGAACTTTGATGTGTTCCAAAATCTTTTTGTTTCTCTGGCTGTAATTTAGGCTTTTTTCGTTTTTTACCTTCATTTGTTAATTTCGATGTTCTACCTATAATTTTCGACGTAGTTTTCTTTGTAGAAAAAGATCTTTGCTTTTTCTTCTTTGTGGTAGCTGCTTTTTGATCAGTGGTAAGAGCTTTTGGTGCAGCTATTTTAGGTGATTCTAATGCAGTTTGTTGGGAGGATTTAGAAGAAGAATCACTAGACTCGACTTCAGAAGGACGCCTGCTTTGAATATGTTGGGAAATAGTAGATTTTAGCTCCTTGCCTTTATTGAAAGTGTCTTTGAGGATTTCTTCACTGCGACGATACCAGGATGGTTTAACATCTCCTTCTTGGATGGAAGGTGTTGTAGGACGTGATTTAGATCGGCATGCTTGAGGAACTTCTTTAGGCTTTTTTGTGAATATCCAACGAACAAGACACGGATTGAAGATACATAGAATAATTAAAAGAGCCAATGAGATTAAACAAATAGAAGTTCCTACTGGGGGAGAAAACATTGCTGTTATTGCTCCGGTAATAACTAAGAGACTAAGGATACCTAGAATGATTATGTAGGCAATTTCGCAAATCTCTCTAAGAGATTTAGATGCAGTTGCTGGCTTTTTTTGTTGAATGGTACTGGTAGTGAAAATTGTATTCTTGAGATTAGAGATGAAATTCGACATAGTAAGGTTTAAATTAAAGCTATAGCTATATGAAAAACAGCTTACGTATTTGAATACTCTTTGTAAATATACAGACTTTTTTATACGCATCACAATTCACGTGATGCGAATAATAAAGTTGATTTTGCCGAATACTCAGCTTGACTTATTATTTCAGCTTAGGAAAAGCCACCTTCACAACATCGTCATAGTGGGAGACAAAGTGGATCTTGAGTCCTGTTTTTAAGTAGGAGGGCAGTTCCTCATAATCTCTACGATTGTCTTCAGGAAAAATTAATATATTTAATCGAGACCTTCGTGCTGCAATTAACTTTTCTCGAATCCCCCCCACCCCTAAAACACGACCTGTTAGAGTGATTTCTCCAGTCATTCCCAAATTATTTACTACTGGTGTTTCTAACAATAAGGAAAGTAGAGAGGTAACCATAGTAATTCCTGCTGAGGGACCATCTTTAGGTGTGGCTCCCTCAGGAATATGGATGTGTACTTGAGATTTTGGAAAGAATGTGTAGCCTGGCGCATATTTACTCAAAGCACTATGCAAGTAGGTCCAAGCAATCTGAGAGGACTCTTTCATGACTTCTCCAGCTTGCCCTGTAAGATGCATATCTGTTTTCATTGAAGAAACTTGTACACTTTCTATGTATAAAGTTGCTCCACCTAGTGAGGTCCAAGCAAGTCCTGTTGCCACTCCTATAGGAGTTGACTCATAGAAGCGATCACTAGAAAATATAGGCTTTCCTAGGTAAGCCTGGAGATTTTTCGAAGAAATTTTAAACGAAATTTTCTTAGACTTGGATTTTTCTTGATTTTGAACAATCTTTAAAGCAACTTTTCTTAAGACTTTTTTAATATTTCCATTGAGATTGCGAACTCCAGCTTCGCGTGCATAATTATTGATCATATATTTTAAAGCTTCAGAGTGAAAATTCACTTCGCTTGCAGTCAGACCTATTTCCTTGCGAGCTTTCGGGACCAGATATTTTTTAGCAATTTGAAGCTTCTCTTCTAAAATATAACCAGAAAGCCTTAGTATTTCCATACGATCCAAAAGAGGATCGGGAATTGTATCTAAAACATTAGCAGTGAGAATAAATAGTACATTCGATAGGTCAACACGTACATCCAAATAATGGTCGAGAAAGTCTTTATTTTGTTCAGGATCTAAAACCTCTAAAAGAGCCGAAGCAGGGTCTCCATGATAACTAGCGCCAATTTTATCTACCTCGTCAATCATAATGACGGGATTCATAGCTTGACTTTGTTTTAGAGCTTGAACCATCTTTCCTGGCATCGCTCCAATATAAGTCCTGCGATGACCTTTAATTTCAGCTTCATCACGCATGCCCCCTACAGAAAAACGGAAAAACTTCCTATGGAGGACTTTAGCAATACTCCGGCCAATACTTGTTTTCCCAACTCCTGGAGGTCCTACAAGACAAATAATACTGCCTTTTAATCCTTTAGAGAGCTTACCTACGCTAATTAACTCTAGAATGCGCTGTTTAATCTCATCAAGACCATAATGGTCTTTATTAAGAATAACTTCCGCTTTCTTTAAATCATGATATTCCTTACTTTGTAGTCCCCAAGGAATAATCGTCAGCCAATCTAAGTAATTACGGCATACAGTGTATTCGGCAGAAGAAGTTTCTAAAGTTTGAAGCTTCTCAATTTCATCTTGAATAACTTCCATAGCATAGTCAGGAACATGACGCTTCCTTAATCTCTCAGAAAATTTCTCTATATCAATAGCGCGGTCTTCTTTTTCTAAGCCTAGTTCTTTTTTAATTGTTTTTAGTTGCTCTTTTAAAAAAAATTCTTTCTGGCTTTTTGTTATAGTAGCTTCAATCTTTTGATTGATGCTACTTTGTAGACGACTTAAGTCTAGTTCCTTTTTTAATAAGATTAACGCCTTGTCAATACGATCATGCATCTTCGTTGTTTCTAAGACTTCCTGAAGTTCTTCTCGTGTTGCTGTAGTTAGCGCTACTGAAAAATCAGCAAGTTTTCCAGGTTCAGTAAAATCTGAATGACCAAGAAAAATCTGAAGTTCTTCTTTAAATAAGGGATTGAGTTTTAGAAGATCCTTAATTACAGAGACGATACTAATAGAGTATGCTTTGAGCTCTTCTGTGAGCTCTTTATTGTCGGCATGATAAGAAACATGTGCCTTAAGATATTTATCTTTAACGGGTTCTATAATACGTATGCGCTCTTCAATGCTTAAGAGAACTTGAGCACTTCCTCCCTCGATTGGCATGATGCGCAAGATTCTTGCTGCTACTCCAGTTTTGTACAATTGGTTAAAATTAACTTTTAAAATGTCAGCGTTTTCTTTTTTAGTTAAGACTAAACCAATGTATTTTTGAGACGACTTAGCTAAGACTTTTAATACCTCATAATAAGGGCCGGACTCAATAAGAATTGGTGCCGCCATTCCAGGAAAAAACGGTCTTTTGTTCAATGGAAGAATAAATAACTCAGAAGGAAGCAAACGCTCAGTAGACTGATCATCGGATTCATCTTCAGATTCGTCTAAAAGTTTTTCAACATCTTCTGGATTTGGATCTAAGATCGGAGAGTCACTATTGATTGTAGAGTCCACAATTGTCCTTATGCTCGGCTATATTTGTCTATCTCCCTGGTATATTGCTCTTTTTTATGATTTAAAAAGAGGGGAGGGGGAATGTTAAAAGATTGCATATTTTGCTATACTACAAAATAGTTGCAATTAGCGCCTATACACAACTTCTAAAAAATATCTAGAAGGGATTAAAGATTAAGAAAGATGGGTGTTTAAGGCAAATCGTCTTTTCTTATTTGTTAGAAAAAAATAATTTATGTCTGATGCTAAAACTTGTTGATAGGTAGGGAATTAAGAAAAATTCTTTCCTATTTTTAAAGTTCTTTACTCCTGTAAGAGATCAATTTTCCATTGAACAAGCCCGACAAGTCCAAATCTTGTGCCTTGATCTTGGGGGTTTAAGGGGGGGAAGTACTGTGATCGACATATAATGGAACAGGAGGGAGTCTTCTCTAAGCGAGCAGTGGCTTCTTGTTGTTTATCGAGATGGTATTTAAGAGCGCGTTCATCTCCTGAAGTATAGGAAATAGGTATGAGAGAATGGAAATAGAAGCCAGGAAAGAGTTTATTGTAGGAGAATCCAAGATCTTGATTAGATGACGGGGGGCGATCAGGATGCGTAGTGATTTTAATAAAAGAAAAACCTTCTTGTATCAGTTCATTATAAGTTTTACCAGACCGTATCAATGCATGTAGGGCGTGGATCTTTTTTAATGCTTTGGGAGATGCTAAAGGTAGGCTCAGGCTTTCTTTACTTGGGCTAAGTAGATGTGTTAGTTCCTCTTCTTTCACACGTATAATCTGTTTACGATATTTGAAGAATAATACAATACGTAAAATGATTATAATAAAGAGACTAAGAATTATAGGAATGATTAAAAGAAAGGAAAGAATTTTAAGTGTTTTGTTTAGACAAGAAATAGGGGCGATTCTATTAACACATACAAAAGTGTTTTCGGAAGCCCCTTTGATAACAATAGATTTTTCCCCTCCTAAATGAAGGTAGTTATTCACTAGATTAGAATACTTTTCAAGAGCTCCTGAGCCTTTGTCTAAGTAAGGAAGAAATGACAAAGACGCTTTGGAGAACACTAAAGGGCGCACAGAAGAAATAAACATAGGTATGATTTTTATTTATATCTATTGTAACCGATTTTTCATTAAAGAGATAATTATTAACTATGTTTGGTTAAAATTATTTAAATGTTTTCTATTCCCTGCGAATAGATAAGAAAGTCGTAAGGTTTAAGCTGCATGGTTCATGTAATAAAGAAATAAAACTTAGTATTCCTTTTCACTCCATACATTTGGTGAATTATCTTTTTAATAATTAAGATAAGCGATTATCAATAGCTTTGTATCTTTGATTTTTATTGTGCAACCTTCATAGAGGCCTCAACTTCTTTCTAAAGTTTTTATCCATAGATTGACTAATTCCTTAACTCTGTTCGGAATACTGTTGCTAAGACGGTTTTATCACAGTACAAGGTTAGAGGGTTAGCTTCTTATATAAAGATAGAAATCTTATTGACTTGTTTTATTTCAACTCTAAATGTTTAGTTCATCAGAATAAATATATTCGTAATTAACAGTTTTTGAAGATATTTTATTTGATTAAAAAGAGTTTATAGGTATAGTTTGCTTTTTTTATGTTGAACTGGATACATGTACTTCTATAATTATGTTATAATAGATACTTCTGGATATCATCCATTTTTGGCCTATGTGGATAATAAGCGAGTAATTGAGCAGTGGTCTTTACCTATTGGACCAGATCTCGGAATTGTTTTAGAGTTTCTTTTTAAAAATAACAATTTGTCTTTTCAAGGAGTAGCTGTTGCCCTGGGGCCAGGAAATTTTTCTGCAACACGGGTAGGGATTTCTTTTGCTCGAGGTTTGGCTATGGGGCAGAACGTGCCCTTATTAGGGTACAGCTCTTTGGAAGGTTATTTATTATCCAAAAATCAAAAAAAAGCTTTAATGCTTCCTTTGGGGAAGCGGGGAGGAGTGCTGACCTTAAGTTCAGAAATTTCCGAAGATGGCTTTATTCAACAAAAAAGAGGGGTTGGTCCTGGAACCTTGCTTTCTTATCTAGAAGCTTCTGAATATTGCGTGGCTCATGGGTATTATCATGTAGTTTCACCTAACCCACAGCTCTTTGCTAGTAATTTTTCCGATAAGATTACTCTAGAACAAGTAGCGCCTTCTGTAGAACAAATTCGCAGATATGTTATTTCTCAACTTATGGTTGTGAAGTACAGCCCGGAAATGTCTCCCGATTATCGTAGTTACTCCTGTCTTTTTTAATTTTCAATTTTCTAAATAATTCTTTACGACATCTGTAGTCGACTAATTCAACTATCACTTGAAGCCTAATGGAAGTAGTGCTACAATCAGGACTCTTCTAAAGGACATAGTAAAAAGATTATTATAGTGTTTTATAGGAGATAAGACTTTTGTTATTTATTGCGTAATAAGGTAGTGCATGCCCAGTGTTAAAGTTCGAGTTGGAGAGCCAGTAGATCGTGCTCTGCGTATCTTAAAAAAGAAAATAGATAAAGAAGGGATTTTAAAAGCTGCTAAGTCCCATCGCTTTTATGACAAACCTTCTGTCAAAAAACGAGCTAAATCTAAAGCTGCAGCTAAGTATCGCAGTCGTTAATTGACAATGTTGTATTAGTTGGTAGTGTTTAAGGTATGGATTACTATTCAATTTTAGGTGTTTCTAAAACTGCTTCTGCAGAAGAAATTAAAAAAGCCTATCGTAAATTAGCTATTAAATATCATCCAGATAAAAATCCTGGGGATGCTGAAGCTGAAAAACACTTCAAAGAAGTTTCAGAAGCTTATGAAGTGCTTAGCGATCCTCAGAAGCGAGATTCTTACGATCGCTTTGGTAAAGATGGTCCTTTTTCTGGTGCTGGGGGCTTTTCTGGTGCTGGAGGAATGGGCAACATGGAAGATGCGCTACGTACTTTCATGGGGGCATTCGGGGGAGAATTTGGAGGGGGAAGTTTCTTCGAAGGTCTATTTGGAGGGCTTGGTGAAGCTTTCGGAATGCGCTCAGATCCTGCAGGTGCTCGTCAAGGAGCAAGTAAAAAAGTTCATATTACTCTAACTTTTGAAGAAGCTGCCCGTGGTGTTGAGAAAGAACTTGTTGTCTCTGGGTATAAAGCTTGTGACACGTGTTCTGGCTTGGGAGCTGCGAATTCTCATGGAATTAAATCTTGCGAACGCTGCAAAGGTTCCGGACAAGTCGTGCAAAGTCGGGGATTTTTCTCGATGGCATCTACTTGTCCAGAGTGTGGAGGGGAAGGTCGTGTCATCACAGATCCTTGTTCGACATGTCGTGGCCAAGGTAGAGTTAAAGATAAGCGTAATGTTAATGTACATATTCCAGCAGGTGTAGACTCTGGAATGCGTTTGAAGATGGAAGGTTACGGGGATGCAGGACAGAATGGAGCTCCTTCTGGAGATCTATACGTTTTTATTGATGTAGAACCTCATCCAGTGTTTGAACGTCGTGGTGATGATCTAGTTCTCGACCTTCCTATTGGCTTCGTGGATGCTGCTTTAGGTATAAAGAAAGAAATCCCTACTTTATTGAAGACAGAAGGGGCTTGTCGTCTTACTATTCCCGAAGGAATTCAAAGTGGAACAATTTTAAAAGTAAGAAATCAAGGATTTCCTAATGTTCATGGAAAAAGTCGTGGTGATCTTTTAGTTCGAATTTCTGTAGAAACTCCTCAAAATTTGTCTGAAGACCAAAAAGAACTTTTGCGTCATTTTGCTTCTACAGAGAAAGCGGAGAACTTTCCTAAGAAGCGTGGCTTTTTAGATAAAATAAAAGGTTTTTTTTCTGACTTCACTGTATAAAACAGAGAAAAGAGAGGCCCTATAAGAGAGATTTATGGAAGTAGTACAGAATCAGGTTATTTCTTCTATAAGAGATGTTTTGAAATTGGTTTGGCAATTACGATTTGCTGAACATAAAATGTTGCTTCTCTCTAGACAAAGCGGTTCTGGTGGTTCCTTTCAGCTCTCCTGTGGAGGTCACGAACTTGCTGGTGTCCTTGGTGGTAAAAGTCTTATTCCTGGAAAAGACTGGTCTTTCCCTTATTATCGAGATCAGGGATTTCCTTTAGGTTTAGGCTGCGATCTCTCTGAGATTTTCGCTTCTTTCCTTGCTCGTATGACTGTGAATCACTCTTCCGGAAGAATGATGCCTTATCATTATTCTCATAAAAAGTTGCGTATTTGTTGTCAGTCGAGTGTTGTAGGAACTCAATTTTTACAAGCTGCGGGTCGTGCTTGGGCTGTAAAGCACTCACAAGCAAATGAAGTTGTCTATGTTTCTGGAGGAGATGGCGCTACATCACAAGGCGAATTTCATGAAATGTTAAACTTTGTCTCCTTACACCAACTTCCTCTCGTTACAGTAATTCAAAATAATCATTGGGCGATCTCAGTGCCTTTTGAAGAGCAGTGTGGAGCAGATCTTGCTCGTTTGGGTAATTGTTATCACGGACTAGCTGTTTACGAGGTCAGTGGCGGTGAATATACCTCTCTGTCAGAAACCTTTTCTCTTGCAGTAAATCAAGCACGTCACCACTCTCAGCCTTCTTTGATTTTAATAGATATGGTTCGTCTGGGATCGCATAGCAATTCCGATAACCAAGAAAAATATCGTTCACCTTTGGAACTTAAACTCTGTACTCAGAAGGATCCATTGGTACTTTTAGAGAAAGACGCTGTTGATATCTTTGGTTTATCTTCTATCGAGGTTGAAGAGATCAAGGCTGAAGCTCAGGAAGAAGTGCAAAAAGCTTGTCAGATTGCCGAAGCTCTTCCCTTCCCTATTAAGGGATCAACAAGTCATGAAGTATTTTCTCCTTATACAGAGGCTTTAATCGATTATGAGAATTCAGAAAATGCTCAAAATTTGCGTAACTCCGAACCAAAGGTGATGCGTGATGCTATTGCTGAAGCTCTTATGGAAGAGATGTCTCGGGATTCTGGAGTCATTGTCTTTGGCGAAGATGTTGCCGGAGATAAAGGTGGCGTCTTTGGTGTTACCCGAAATTTGACAGAAAAATTCGGTCATGAACGTTGTTTTAACTCTCCATTAGCTGAGGCGACAATCATAGGTACTGCTATAGGGATGGCATTAGATGGCATTCATAAGCCTGTTGTCGAAATTCAATTTGCAGATTATATTTGGCCAGGCATCAACCAATTGTTTTCGGAGGCCTCTAGCATATACTATCGTTCGGCTGGAGAATGGGAAGTCCCCTTAGTCATAAGAGCCCCTTCAGGGGGGTATATTCAGGGAGGGCCTTATCATTCGCAAAGTATAGAAGCGTTCTTAGCCCATTGTCCTGGAATTAAAGTTGCGTATCCTTCCAATGCTGCTGATGCTAAGGCTTTATTAAAAGCTGCAATTCGAGACCCAAACCCTGTGGTATTTTTAGAGCACAAGGCCCTATACCAAAGGCGGATTTTTAGCGCTTGTCCAGTGTTTTCTAGTGACTATGTTTTGCCTTTCGGTAAAGCGGTCGTTGTGCATCCCGGGACAGATCTTACCTTGGTTTCCTGGGGAATGCCCTTGGTGCTAAGCATAGAAGTCGCTCAGGAATTGGGTGTACGGGGAATTTCTATAGAAGTGATAGATTTACGTACGATAGTTCCTTGTGACTTTCCTACCGTTTTAAAATCAGTAGAGAAAACGGGTAGATTGCTAGTGGTTCACGAGGCTTCAGAGTTTTGTGGATTTGGTAGTGAGCTTGTCGCTACTATCTCAGAACAGGGCTATACTCACTTAGATGCTCCTGTTCGCCGTCTCGGAGGGCTTCACTCTCCTGTTCCTTATTCTAAGATTCTAGAAAATGAAGTTCTCCCACAGAAGGATTCTATTCTGCAAGCTGCTAAGAGTTTAGCAGAATTCTAGAACGCCTTCTGAATTTCCTATTCTACGATTTCTTAACCCAAAACAGTGCCTGGCATGCTACTTTTAGTGGCAATTCGTTTATGCTATTTACGGAAACACTGGAAAGAACATGCGTTCCTTCAGATTCTAATAAAATTCGTAAAGCTTCTACCAGGGCCAATTGGCAACAGTAGTGCCATGTAGTAAATTCCTCTTGATTTTTGCTTAAATCCTTTAATCCCAAAATTTCAACTTGTATACTGCTAACATTACTTTGTATGCAGATATCAAAACATTGTAAATAAGCTTTCACTAAATTAGCATATGCTGTCTTTATATTGAAATCTTGGAATGTGATTGCTCTGCGTAGTTTGGGTGGAATCAGGGTTTCTAGTGTAGGAGGATTAATAGCAATCAGGTGCGAGGCATAAAGGGTATCACCTTCTTCTAAGGTCCAGGGACCAGAAATGCACGCACCTATAGGGAGTTTTTTTTCTTGAGATGGGATCGTATCTTTGATCGTTTCCCAGCATCTTTTGCTTAAACGTGCTGTGACAGCAGAGGTTCTTCCTACTGTCATGGAAAAGTCCATGCTAGAATTCGTCGTAACAACAATAGCTCCTGACTGTTTGTTTAGAAGCTTATCAGTAGAAAACATGCCTTGGAAACAGTGCAAACGAAAGCAAGGTTTTGTTTTGGATCGCATGGTTACACTTGTGAGATTACTAGATTTTAGACGGTCTGTTGGGTCTGTATCTGGATCTAGATCAAATAAACTCTTTAGCCAAGCGTGAAGAATGGAATAGTCCCATTTTAACGGGTACCGTATCTCAGGATCAGAGCTCAATTTTGTTTTAGGTATCGCTTTAGGTGTAGGAGGTATTAGAATTTTTTCTTCAGGGATTGGTAATGCCTTTGGGGCTGGTTCAGGTGATATTTTGGCTGGAGTTTCCAGGTGTTCCTCTGTTAGAGTAGGCCTTTCTTTTAGGTGTTTTATAAAATAGAGTAATGCCAGGCCTATAAAAATAGCCGTAAGTATAAATATAGGAATTGAGACTGATAAAGAAGCACTTAAACAGACGCTCAAGATTCCGCTGAGTAACAGTGCTAGCCCAAGAATAAAACAAGACACAGCTTTGATGATAGAGGATTTGGCGTCTGCTTTCTCATTTTGAGGTTGAGAAGGTATTGCCTCTAAAGGACTTGGTGGGCTAGGCTCAGAACAAGGATTGTGGAAAGAAATCGGGGATGAAGCATGAGATAGAGAGGGTGGAACTGAAGTTGGAGTCGATGTCCTATTCATAGATACTCTTTTATAAATTTTTGAATGAAAATATTACTTAATTTTAACATAACGACAAGTAGAAAGAAAAAGCACAAGATGCGGTTCAATTTTATTTATTATGGAAACAATTTTCGTCTATTTATTTTATCTTTTTTATAAGCTTTCGATCAGATAATAAGTATTAGTTGGAACTAAGGGGTTAGGAGAACATTTTGAGCATAAGACTCCAAAGAAAAATACAACTAGGGAAATTAGTGTAAGAATCCAAGGAGCAACTGGTGGGAAAGAAATGGTAGTCAAAATATTAGGAGTTTGTAGCCAAGGATTCGCAAGAAATTTATGCACGAAAATTTCAGTCATTGGGACGAGGAAGGGAAAGATGAGTGAAGCAAGGAGTAGAAAGATCATAGGAAGGACCGTAAAAGGAATGATTAGGTTATAAATGAGACCGTCAAGAGGTAGTTTACCGAAAAAGTGCATAATAGGAAGGATAATAAAAATTTGTGCAGATATTGAAATCGCAAGAGTTGAAGCCAAGTAACGGATAGGTCTTAACCAAAATGGCGATAGTACAAGTGTCCAAGGCGTGTAGAGAAAGGAATAGAGTATAGGGAAAAAAATAAGAATCCCTAACGTGGCTAAGAAGCTTAGGACAAAAGATGGAGAGAAAGGGGAAAAAAATATAGAACATAACATAAAGCCTAGACCTAAGCGATTGAGTCCAGAACAGCATCCTGAAAAGTACGAAGAAAAGCAAAGTAAAGATGTCGAGATCCAAGCACGCCACACTGAGGGGGATACGGGGAAAATAACTGTTAAAGAAGTAAGTAGAATAAAGATTAGAATGTTTTTGATTTTCAGAGGGAAAAATCCGAATAATATCCAAAGAGTGGAGGCGCATAAAGAAAAATGCCAGCCTGAGATAGCAAAGAGATGCGATAATCCTTTTTTCCTGAAGAGATCTTGAAGATTTTTGGGAAGAGGAGCTCCTAATAGGAGGCTTGAAGCAAAGGCTTGTACTTCGCTGGAATAAAAGGCATTTTTGAGAAAATGTTTGCTAGCTTCTTCACATGCATCTTTTATAATAAACAGTCTAGACTTAGGAATTTCTTTGCAGCAAGCATTAGACTTAAAAACAATTTGAGATGTATGATGTAGGGTCCCTTGGAGCTGATAAGTTTTTTTAGGTTCTAATTGAGACTCTGATAGAATTTGACAGGCAATGTAGCGAGCTCTCTTACCACATGGACTTTTAATAGAAAGTGCTTCTCCATAGTAGATTCCTTGCCATGCTTTACGGTGAATTACAAAAGTGCCTGATACTAAACCTTTATGAGTAAACGGTGCAAAAGTTAGAATCAGGGGAATGATCCAAGCAATTGCTAAGGGCACCCATTGTTTCGGATTGCGAGGAAGGAATATTCCTAGAAAGATAAGAATAAGAGCGCTGCATCCTGGATGACTACGACATACTGTGGCAGCGAGCCAATAGAGTCCACATAAAAACATAGGATGCTTTTGTTGGAAGTACTCACAAGAGGCGCGTAATCGAATGAGCCAGGAGCTTATGAGATAGCGAAAGGAAAAAGATGAAAAAATCTGAAAACAGTTTAACATTCAATATCCGTTCTTTTTTCCCTCGCGATGTATTATGTGTTGAACAGCTACGAAAGGAAATGTCTTGGGAAGAGGCCTCTGCAAAGATACCGCGCCTTCCTCGAGGTTGGTATGAGCTGATGGGTTTATCTAAAGAAGATCGTATAGACTTTTGTTTAGACTTCTGGTGTTCAGTATTAGGGGTTAAGCATAACGAATCCCCAAGTATTTGTCGTTTTTTTTCTTTGTTAGAAACTATAGAAGTTTATATCTATCGCCTAGACCAAGGGCCCTACCAAGTAAAGATGTTCTATATCTTTCGTGATGCTCGTTGTGGATTTCAAGGAGAACCACCTTTCTTAGATTCTTTAGGGAGTAGACTACCACCTTTAGGGGACAATCATTATCAAAAATTTTTCTCTATACATAATGGATTTGGAAAGTGGGAGGATGAAGGAATTTTCCCTCTTAGGTCTTTAGCAAAAGTGCAACAACAATTGCGTCAGCAACTCGTTTTACTAAATAAAGTGCATCCTGAAGAGAATTGTTATTCTTTAGGGGTTTTTCCTTTTTATGGTTATGAAGAGCCTTTTACCTATCAATGCTTCCTTTTTGACCCTGAGATACGTAGAGATCTTCCTTCACCTAATGTATTTTTGAACGAGGAAAGCTTAAAACATCGAAGTTTAGAGGCTATTGAGTTATTTCATTTGACTACGAGTTACTATTCTTCTTTTCTTTCATGGTTAGAAAATTATCTACATAGTGAAGGGGTTTATAATGAATGAGTTTATTAGTACTTCTTCTTCTAAGAACGAGAATACAGATCTACAAGATCTCTTTGAAGAGCTCGAGGCAACTTGTATAGTTAAGAACGCTGCAGGGATTCATGTGCGTCCTGCAGGAATTATTGTTCAACTATTTAATGGAGAAGATTGTGATGTGCGTTTTACCTATGCAGGCAAAACTATAAATGCCAGAAGTATTATGAGTATTCTTATGTTGGGGGCTCCTCAAGGGGGGGAGATTCTTGTGACTATTAGAAGTAAAGAAGCCTGTCGTATTTTAAAGAAGATACAAGATGCTTTTAATTCTGGTTTTGGAGAACTCTAAATGAATATTTCGCCTACTGTATCTAATGAAGAATGGCGTGTTTCAGCAACGTCTATAGTTACTGGTATGGCCTTAGGCAAGGTATTTTTTCTAGGAACTTCCCCTTTACATGTTCGGGAGCTTACTCTCCCTCAGGAAGAGATTGAACATGAAATCCATCGTTATTACATGGCTTTAAATCGTTCTAAATCTGATATTGTAGCTTTAGAACAAGAAGTTACGGGACAACAAGGTCTTCAAGAGGTTTCCTCTATCTTACAGGCTCATCTAGAGATTATCAAAGATCCCCTCCTTACTGAGGAGGTGGTGAATACAATCCGTAAGGATCGTAAAAATGCAGAATATGTCTTTTCTTCAGTAATGGGTAAAATAGAAGAATCGTTAACAGCAGTACATGGGATGCCTGCTGTTGTAGATCGTATTCAAGATATTCATGATATTTCTAATAGAGTAATTGGCCATTTGTGTTGTCAACATAAGAGTTCTTTAGGAGAGTGCGATCAGAATTTGATCATATTCTCTGAAGAATTGACGCCCTCAGAAGTTGCTAGTGCTAATTCTGCTTATATTCGAGGTTTTGTCTCATTGATAGGTGCGGTCACATCACATACAGCCATAGTCTCGCGGGCTAAGAGCATTCCCTATCTTGCAAATATCTCTGAGGAACTTTGGTATCTTGCAAAGCAATATAATGGTAAGTTGGTCTTAATAGATGGTTACCGCGGAGAATTGATCTTTAATCCTAAGCCAGCAACCTTGCAAAGTTGTTACAATAAAGAACCCTCAGTTATTGTTAATCCCTCACACAAGTTAGTCAAAAAATCAATTCATCCTGTGATCTCTTCGCATGCGGGGAGCAATAAGGATATAGAAACTCTATTGCACCACTTTCCTGGCACATCCATAGGGCTCTTTCGCTCTGAATTTTTAGCGTTGACTTTAGGGCGCCTACCTACAGTACAAGAGCAAGCGGATATTTATGAGAAACTCGTAAATTTTCCTGGAGACTCTCCAGGAGTACTGCGTCTGTTTGATTTTGGTGAAGATAAGCCTTGTCCTGGAATAAACAATAAAAAAGAGCGGTCAATACGATTCTTGCTCCACTATACTTCGGTACTTGAAGATCAGTTGAAAGCTATTGCTGCAGCCTCTAAAGATGGCCCCATAAAGATTTTAATCCCAGGAGTTTCTGATCTTTCTGAGATTGTCGAAGTTAAAAGGAGGTGGGATAAGATTCAAAGCAGAAATCCTAAGGAACAAAAAGTTTTTTGGGGGAGTATGATAGAATTCCCTTCCGCCGTTTGGATGACTCAAGAGATCGTTGGTGAATGTGATTTCCTCTCTATAGGAACTAACGACCTTATCCAATATACTTTGGGAGGCTCAAGAGGATCCGAGCTTCCTAACCATCTAAATGTCCATTTGCCTCCAGCAGTTATCCGTATGATTAATTATGTGGTTCAGATTGCTAAACCAAGTAACATTCCTGTAGGCATCTGTGGAGAGGCAGCTGGGCAGCTGGATCTTACTCCTCTATTTATAGGTTTAGGAGTTAAAGAGCTCTCAGTAACGATGCCTTTAATCCATGAGCTTCATAATCATATGGCTCGCTTAGATATGAATTATTGTGTCGCAATGACTGAAGAGCTTTTGCAAGCTAAGACATGTTTGGAAGTGCAAGAACTTTTAAATAGAAAAAGCCCAGCTTTATCCTAAGAAGTAGGCATGAACCTTTTTTATCCTGACTATTTTTGCAGGCTAGTTTTAGTGGCAGAATATTGGTCTTACATTTAAAAATAAGTACTTAATTCTAAAAAGACATTGTTGAACGCATAATAGACATCTCTTCATCCATTTTCTCTTTTGCAGATTTAAATGCAGCGCGGAATAAATCTTCAATAATTTCAGGGTCTTCAGGATCTAGGCATGTAGGGCGTACCTTGACTGTAATTAAATCACACTTTCCATTAATTACAACGGTCACTAGCCCATTTCCAGCTTTCCCCTCATAACGCTTTTCTAATAACGAGGTTTCCATTTCTAAGAACTGCTGTTCCATCATCTTAGCTTCTTTTTTTTTCTTAGCATATCCACTACCCATGTTTATCTATCCTTAGGTGAAATATTGACTTGTTTTTTCATGAAAATGATCTGTACGACTTATGCTTATTGTTTTAAAATTCCTGAAAATTCTACAACAGCAAATTGTAGTAACGTATCTATAGTTGCAGATTTAACTACAGAAGAACTCTTCCCTTCGACAGCTATAATTTTACTTTCCCCAATAGAAGACTGATTTTCTTGTTTTAGAAAATTCTGTTCTTTGTAGATGGTTTTAGGTATCAAAGCTTCTGATGGCGGGACAAGTTGACGAGGAACTTCTTTGATATTGCCAAGATTCTTAAACTGCGTATTCTTAATCGAGGTTATGAGTTCTGATAAAACAGGCCTTTGATAAACACGGATAATATGAATAATGACAGTTTCTAAAAATGTTTGTTCAAAGATTGTATTTTGCAAGTGTTTCGCAGATTCACCAAGAAAATCTATAATTTCTAAAAGTTGTTCTATAGTATAATAAGAAGAAACTTCTTTTATTTCGCTATTCTTATAATTTTTAAGAAGAAGATCGCGATAGAAGACTGTAAGATCATGAAGAAGAACAGTAGGCGCTACCCCTGACTGTAATAATTCAATAACAGTTTGTAAAGCTGTTGGATAGTCTGCCCTCCGGATAGCAGTTTCTAAAATTTTTATAGTATCTTCAGCAGGAAATCCTAAAGCTTTAGAAACAGCTTCAGGAGATAAAATTTCAGGAAGTAAAGAGACCACATAGTCATAAAGAGATTCCGCATCACGTAAACTTCCCTGTGCTGCACGTGCGATAGGTACAAGTGCCTCTTGTGATGACGTAATATGGTTATCTTGAGCCATAAGAGAAAGCTTTTTTAAGATAGTTGTATCAGGTATTCTTTGGAGATGCATTTTTTGACAACGACTTAAAATGGTATTAGGAATTTTCTGAATTTCTGTAGTGGCTAAGAAAAATTTTATATGTGTTGGTGGCTCTTCTAAGGTTTTCAATAAAGCGTTGAAAGCTTCTTTAGTAAGCATGTGGACTTCATCTATGATATAAATTTTGAACTTAGCTTTTACTGGAGTAAATAACACTGTTTCATTGATTTGACGGATGTCTTCAATACCTCGATGTGAGGCTGCGTCTATTTCTAAAACGTCTAAAGAAGATCCAGAAGAGATTTCTTTGCAAGAAGAACACTGATTACAAGGCTCTCCGTCATCCCCTAGATTTGTGCAGTTCAGAGCCTTAGCTAAGATACGGGCTAAGGTGGTTTTCCCTGTGCCGCGAATTCCAGAAAATAGGTAGGCATGAGCCAATCGATTGAGGACTAAGGCATTTTTTAATACAGAAACAACAGAACTCTGCCCAAGAATCTCTCGAAAGATTTGTGGACGATATTTTCTGGAAGACGTTTGGTATGGGGATGGAGTCATTGCATATCCAAAAAAATATATATGAAAAGCTCATATTCTCATTTAAGAGACTTTTTCTTGAAGACCTTTCTAGATTTCATTAGAAAACCTTTTCGAAAAGAAGTCTGGCTTCATTAATGGAATAGTTCTATCCATAGGAGGATTTTTTGACTTTCCTTTGTGGACATTTTATAGAGAAATCAGAAAAATATCTTTAGAAAAAATAGTGCTCGCATTCTTAAAATTAATAGCGTGATTGCCTAATTTGGTCTTAATAAAGTATCCTACTGTGTATGATTAAACAAAAGACTGCTATAACAACTAGAAATCAAGGATTTGTTTTTAATAAATCTTTAAAGGAAGACTGTGAGCATGAATTTTTATATAGTTCCTGTTCAGCATTTAAGGTGAACTACAGATTGGTTCTCATAAATAGATAATTGTGAGAACAAAATTTGTAAGTGTATGGTTAGATAGATGAAGCAACTTAGACATGAATCCTATACCCATACATTACATAAGCTAAGTCATCATTGGATGCGATATTTCCTATATATTTTTGTTTCGTTTGCATTCATATTTGCAGTCTTTACTTTCGCATGGTTAAAGGTTCTTTATATCCCTCAGTATAAAGAAGGTGATATTTCTCGCGTTTCACTAATAGCCCCTATAGATTTTTCTTTAAGTTGGAGTGTTGATAAGTTCTACAAACATAATGCAGAAGTCCCGGAAGCTTTTGGGAAAGTTTATCATTTTAGACACTCTTCTACCATGCTTCTTAATCAGGAATTTAAAATAGAAGATGATATGAAGTATTGGCTTGAAAAAGCCTCTGAATTTTTATTGTCTACCAACTTTGTAGATAGCTCAACAGACAGATGCCTTAAAGACTTATCCATATGTTCCCCTTTACTTGAAGATGCCAAGAAAATCTTAGAAATAAATATCGGCTCGAATATAGACAGTGTTCTTCCTAAGTGTTTTACTTATGTAAAATCCTTCCTAAATCAAGAAAGTTGTCCGTTACCTTGTCTTGATTGGGTAATGCGTATCCTCACTGCTTCCAAATTCGAAATGGTCATTGATAAGGAAATGTCAGGATATTTAAAAGGAGAACTTCTTGGAACCCATTGTATTGAGAAAATTACTAAGGGAACACCTATACTAGAAAAATATCAAAAAGTACAAAATCGAGATGTTAAAATCTTGAAACAACTGCGGATACAGTTGCTTTCATCACGAATATTGTTTTCTTGCCGATCATTATGGGGTGCTATTTTTGTAGTTTGTTTGACGCTTTTTTGGGGTTATGGTGCTCTAAAAGCTTTGTCTCCAGAGATTTTAGAATCATTGCATCGCTTTATGCTCTATATTGCTATTTTAACACTTTCCTTACTCTGGTGCAGAGCAACAGAAATATTCTGTGTTAACTGGTTTCCTTACTTGTCTTCACCGCTAATTTTGCCATTCACTGCTGTGCTTTTGGGATATTTCCTAGGTTTGCCCATCGCAGGGTTCTCCTGTATGTTTCTCGCTCTTCTTTATACTTTAGGATCCGATCTTTGGAACAACAATTGGTTTTTATCTATTAATCTGCTTTGTTCTTGGAGAATCTTAGCAACCCTAAATCGAAAAAGTCATCTTTCTTCAGTATTCTGGGCATGTATGAAGCTCGGAGGCATTGTTATGGGTAGTTTATTTCTATTTCGGATATTTACCAATACAATATCTAAAGAAGCACTGTATCTTGATGGAATCGAAAGTTTTATTTATAGCTTGGTTACAACAATCAGTGTTGTTGCTGTGATTCCTGTCTTTGAAGCTGCTTTCGGAGCTTCTACGAACTTCTCTTTGCTTACTTATCTATCTCCTGACCATCCTTTACTAAATCGTCTTTTTAAAGAAGCCCCAGGTACTTATCAGCACTCGGTACTGGTAGGGAGCTTAGCAGAGGCTGCTGCTCAAGCTATAAGCGCAGATAGCTTGTTTTGCCTCGTCGCAGCTCATTACCATGATATTGGAAAGCTGATCAATCCAGGTTTTTTTACTGAAAATCAAATAATTTTGAAGCAATCTCGAAACTCTCTATCACCATTAGAATGTGCTAAAATGATTATGCGCCATATCCCTGAAGGAGTGAATCTTGTAAGGCAGGCAGGACTTCCCGAGTCTTTTGTGAGGGTTATTGAAGAGCACCATGGTACGTCTGTAATACGGTCTGCATACTACAGTCATATGATAGAAAATCCAGGGACAGCAGCTTTTGATGAGGAACTGTTTCGATATTCTGGGAAAAAACCTTCCACTAAAGAAACTACAATTATTATGATAGCAGATTCTTTTGAAGCTGCCTCGCGATCTTTGAAAAATACTAGCCTTTCGGATCTTCGAAGACTTATTGATCAAATTATTCATGGGAAGATGCAAGACGGTCAGTTTTCTTGCTCTCCCGTTACTTTAGATGAGCTCGCACTGATTAGTGAGAGTATGATAAAAACTCTTTATGGAGCTCTGCATTCTCGTATGAAATATCCTGAGATATCTTATAAATCTTCTACAGATTCTTTTACACAACAACTGATAGAAGGAATCTAAAATTTTAGTAAGATTCACCTTCTTTAATCTAAGAATAGAAACAAATGTTAGTATATTCAATACTAGTAAGTATCATAAACGATATTAACTTATTCAATTCTTATATAAAATTTCTCGATAAAAGCCAGTAAGATTGAAATGGCTTATTTTAGTATGGTAATAACTAGAATAGGATGAATCTAAAATTATTTTTATTTGCAGCAATCAGTGATTTTTAGGATTCCATAAGCAAGAGCAACAATAATAGCTACAGTTATGATAAGTAGGAAAACAGGGAGAAGTATTCCGCAGCCACCGAGGATAGCAGTTGTGCTTGTTATCGACATAATGATGCCAGCCATTTTGCAGTTGTTATCTGGACACCGACTTGATGGGACGTAACGTAACGTCGGGTGAATATGACTTCTCAACCATGCTTTTTCTCTATAACGGAAGTGTACAGCCATAAATAGTCCGATAATAGGAAGAAAACAAGCAACAAGTTTCAAAATTGTTGAGCAAGATTTAGGAGTGTAGAATAGTGTAACGGCTTTACCTGGAGTTAAAGCTAACTTGCCGTTTTTGCAGAGGTGCGTGTGCGCAGGTATATAGTATGGCTCTCCTAAGAGAGCTTGCATTATTGATTCTGTGTCCATAAAAACTACTTCAAATATTTTTTAATGGTACGACTATTATAATCCTTTTTCTTTAAAGAACAAGTTTCTGAAAAAATTAAAAAATTTTTCAGAATTAATATTGATAGTATTTAATCCATAAGAATATTAAAACTCTTTAATAAAGCAAAAATTTTTCTAATTATAGTTTTAACTTTAGATTTTTTCTTTATTAAAATTTCATGGTGTTTAAAGCTTTAGAAATAAATTTTTTTAATAACAATGGTAACAGCAAGACGAGGTTGTATCGATGATATAATAATAAGAAGGAAAAGACTCTTATTATCGGTAAGAGATTTCGAAGACCAATCAAGGATTCTGAAAATCATTCGTGCTGATATAAGCTGAATAATAGACTGAAAATTTGCATTTTGCCAATTAAATGAGGAAAGATAATTAACTCTTTTGAACGCTACTTGTTGGTTTTTAGTTTCATTATTCGTAATGAAATTTCTAATCACATACTTGAGAGGGCATCTGATAAGCGTACTTTTAAAGAAACCCCTACTAATTGGCAAGTAGGGGGCGTGTCTTTATATTCTGATACCTAACCTGATACAGTTTCCTATCCAGCATAAGATAGGAAGAAGAATTTACTTAAATCTAAGAGGCATTTGATTTATTGGAGCAACAGGAACACAAGAGTCCAAGAATGAATAGAACAATTGCTCCAATAGTCATTAGAATAGCCACTACGGGGAATAGTCCCAAGCCACAAACAATTCCTATCCACAGCCACATCTTTTTTCCTATAAACATAGTAGCAAGCTGACATTTTCTATTTTCGCAATTTGTCGAGGGCATGTAACCAAGCTCTTTGCAAACTACAGACTTGTTGTATCGCTCTTGCTGATGATAGAGTATTGCTCCCATCAATAGCCCCAAAAGAGGCAGCTGAAGCAAGAAAATTTGTACGGGACTTCCAGAGACTAGCGTAGTGGATTTATGAGGTACTTTAGTTACGTCATTATTAGAGGATGTATGTTGGTGCTCTGGTATGTCATATGAAAGTCCCTTACCGACAGTATCGATTACTAAGGATAGTATGGATGTTGTCATTATAAAATGCCTAAAAAAAATTTCTCAGAAAACTTTAGCTTAATTTTCTATAAAGAATCAATTCATTCATTCTAAATATTTCATCATATTTAATTTTGAAAGAAAAATAACTATCAAGTCATGCTTCTTATAATCAATATTATTAGGGATTTACATCTCTTAAAGTTTAAGAAATTTTCAAAGTAGAAAGGAACAAAAATAGATCAGATTTTTTGCAAAAAAAGTAACAAGAATTCCTCCTTATGAATAAGAGGCCTTTTGTTTTAATCAGAAAACATTCAGATACTATATATAAAAGAATCTTAGGTATGCATTCCTTATAGAGTCATCTTTCTTAATAAAACAATTTCTACTTAATACTTTTTATGAAATAGCTTCCTGCAATTGATTTAGTTGAGAGCTAGAGTCATCAACAAAGGCAGTAATAGGATGAAAAAACTTTCTCCACGCATCTATAGGATCTGTTGCTGTAATTGCTAAACTTCCTTGTAAAGGGTGGTATGGAGGAGGCAACTCTATACTATAGAGATGATGTAGACGAAGTCTTAGACTAGCAGCTTTGGCAAGGACAATAGCTTCGTAATAACCACTGTGAAGTTGATTAAGCCTTTCTTCGATCGTTCCTCGTATATCTAAGATCTTCCCTTGAGGGAAAAGTTGTTTTAGTATTTTGTTTCGACGTAGAGAGGAGCTCCCTAAGCGAGGTCTAGGGGGCAATGGCTCGTCAATATAACGATCAGCATAAACTAAAAGGTCAGTAGGATCTAAAGACTGTGTTATCGCGACTATAGGCAGTGAAGGTGTGTCAGAAAGGTCTTTAGCAGAATGTATAGCAAAATGACAAATTTTATTTTTAACCAAGGCGTCAACGCTATCAGTAAAAAAATGAGTGTTTTCTACTAGGCGTAGGGGAGTTTTCTTATTGCGATCTCCTGTAGTCTTGATGGTGTATAGGCGAAACCAAACTTTTGGATACCAGGAGCGCAGTAAAGACATGCACTCATATGCTTGAATTTTTGCTAAATTTGAATTTCTTGAAGCAATACGCAGGGGACGTTTCCCTTGGCAAAAATCAGTTAGGAAGGGATCAGCATAGCAGGCGGATAGCATCTTTTATTGTTTTAACTCCTTGTAAATCAAAATTTTCTCGAGTTTCTTTAGGAAGACTTGAAATTTGTCCCTCAGGGAGAATAGCCCCTTCGAATCCCATTAGCTTGCCTTCTTT
This sequence comes from Chlamydia serpentis, assembly GCF_900239945.1. Taxonomy (NCBI): domain Bacteria; kingdom Pseudomonadati; phylum Chlamydiota; class Chlamydiia; order Chlamydiales; family Chlamydiaceae; genus Chlamydia; species Chlamydia serpentis. The sequence goes on from NZ_LT993738.1 coordinate 46,640, forward strand.
GAGACGGCGCTCTAAATGAGCTACGTGACGGACTTCTCCTCCTAAACCTACTTCACCAATTACGATGTAATTTTTAGATGGCAAGCGATTATATAGTGATGATGCAACTGCAAGTAGGGCACCTAAATCTGCAGCTGGTTCTGCAATTTTCAAGCCCCCTGTAATAGCCAAGAAAACATCCATTGTAAATAGTTTGACCTGAGCTCTTTTCTCTAATACAGCGAGAAGTAATGAAAAGCGATTAGGGTCGAATCCTGCGGTCTTTCTAATAGGATTAGCAAAAGGAGAGGAAGAAACTAAAGCTTGCAATTCAATAAGTAGAGTTCCAGAACCCTCAACAATAGGAATAATCATGGATCCTGTAATTGACGTAGTCTTTTCTTGAAGGAAGAGACCTGAAGGGTTCTGAACTTCTTTAAGTCCATCTTCGTGCATAGACAGAATTAATAACTCGTTTGTAGGACCAAACCGATTTTTCACAGAGCGAATCATGCGATAATTGGCATGAGAGTTGCCTTCAAAATAAAGTACAGTATCTACAAGATGTTCTAATACTCTAGGGCCCGCAATTTCTCCAGATTTTGTGACATGCCCAATAATAAATGTTGTGATCTGAAAATTTTTGGCAAGATGCATGATCTCGGCTGTAACTTCACGTACTTGGGATACAGATCCTGGTGCAGATTGTAGGTGAGGATTAAATATAATCTGAATGGAGTCTATAATCAAAATATCAGGTTCTAAATTTGCTATTTGTTGTTTAATATTTTCTAAATTTGTTTCAGGAAATAGATAAATAAGAGAAGAAGAAACTTTCAGGCGTTTTGCTCTTAAAGAAGTCTGTATGACGGACTCTTCACCGCAAACATAAAGGACTTTATAGCCCTGGGATGCTAATCGTTCTGCTACTTGAAGAAGAAGAGTCGATTTTCCAATCCCTGGATCTCCACCAAGAAGAGAAAGGCTTCCACGAACTACTCCTCCTCCCAGGATTCTGTCCCATCCAGCATGATCAATAAATACTCGCGCTTCTTCCTGTAATTCAATCGAGCTTAAAGCAATTGCATCTGTAGAAGAACTAGATTGTATTCCAGGTCGTTTTGGAGAGATATACTCTTCAACCAGAGAATTCCAAGTCTGACATCCTGGACATTGGCCTAACCATTTAGGAGTAGTAGCTCCGCATTGATTACATGTCCACTGTGTTTTCGGTTTTATTGCCATGAGTATCTAATGCCTGTTTTGCTGCAATCTTTTCTGCTTCCTTTTTTGATAGTGCATGACCTTCTCCCCATATCTGATTATTAACTATCACTTGAATCTGGTAACTTTCAATCCCTGCCGCATTTTTAACTACTTTAGATTGGTAGATTGGTAGAATACGAAAATGCTTTTGTGTAAATTGCTGAAGAAGATTCTTAGGATTGCCTGACATCAAAGGAAGTATTTCTTCCTTAGCTGGAAGAAGGGGAACAGTAAGTTTCCTAGCAGGAGAAAGGCCTCCATCTAAATATATGGCCCCTAAAATAGCTTCAAATAGATTTGCATAAGCAGAAAGGCGACCTCGATCGCTCTGGATTTTTTCTCCTTTCCCTATTAGGAGATACTCTCCAATTCCTAAAGTAATTGTATAGCGATAACATGCTGTAGCGTTAACTAAACAAGCTCTCGCTGTTGATAAAGTTCCTTCGTCCATAGCAGGGAAAAGCAGAAAAAGGTGCTCAGTAACAATGAGACCAAGGACAGCATCTCCTAAAAATTCTAAACGTTCGCTATCCTCCATTTGAATTGAAGATTCATTTTTATATGAGGGGTGAGTTAGAGCTGTTTCTAGGAGCTTGAATTGCGTAAATGTAAAATTTAGTTTAGCTTCAATAGCTTTAATATCTATAGGAGAATGCATAGGTTTATATAGAATACTTGCCCTTAAACTTAGAAGTTGGATTTACGGATTTTTTATAGGTGGAAAAAACCTTAAAGTCTATAGTGCTTTTGGATTTGTTATCTTATTCGGATAAGCATGAGGCCTACTCTACACCTCCAACACCTGCGCTATTTCCATAATCATGGCTCAATTTTATTTGAAGCTCTTCTAACAATAAAGGATTGTTTTCTATTAGAGGCAAAATTACAAAATTTTATTGGCAGAGCATCAAAAGATAATGCTATTCGATGGAGAGAAAATCTGTTTCGTTCTATTCCAGAAATCAATGGAGTGGTTCGTAAACGGCATCTGGCTTCTTTTGCCGAGGAATTAGTGCACCGTCCTAGGCTTTCTCTCATAAGAGATTTGTGGGTATTCCCAGGAGAAGTAATCCCGGAAGGAGAAGAAGATTGTATGCTTCTTCTTATACTTTCAGGAAATCATATAGGGAGTGGCATATTTTTTGTAGGGCCTTATCCTTCGGATCTTTATAAGCTAGAAAACGGAACAACGGCTCTACTTTTAGCCTTTTCCTCTATAGGTCACCCAGTCATTTAATAGCTATTCCTAATTGTTAGAACTAAGGATTACGGAAAAGCTTTTTTTATGTTTTTATTATTTAAGGGCGGTTTATTTTGGCTTTAAAATAAGAGCCTTCTTTAAAAGATATCCTTCTGATTTTTCCTATTCTAATCAAAATTTTTCTTCGAATAATTAATTGCAAAAATCAGAGGTTCAAGTATAGCGGTCTTGAATAGAAAAGTTTATTTAACTTTAGGAATTCCTGGACTTTATGGATCAACGGTGTTAAGAGTTTCTAAAATATCCTTACCAGGACTTTTTGAATGGATGAATTGAAACGACGTATTAAGTCTCTATATGATGGAGTAACAGCAGAGAATATTTTGTCATGGCTGTCGAATGATAATAATCAAAAAGACACTAAGATAATCTTAGAATTATTAGAAAGGAATCCTGGGCAACTTAGAGAGTTATTCGGAACTACATTGGTATTTGGAACTGGAGGATTGCGGAGCCCTATGGGCATCGGAACGAATAGAATCAACCTATTTACCATACGTCGAACTACTCAAGGGTTAGTTAAGGTACTTCAAACTCATGCTCCTCACTTCGAAGATCCTATTCGTGTAGTTATTGGATGTGATACGCGCCATAATTCTATAGAATTTGCTTATGAAACCGCAAAAGTTCTTGCAGGTAATGGTTGCAAAGTTTTCCTTTTTCAACATCCCGAACCTCTAGCCTTAGTCTCATTTACTATAAGACAAGAACAGGCTATGGGTGGCGTAATGATCACAGCTTCTCATAATCCTCCAGTTTATAATGGTTATAAAGTTTACATGTCATCAGGAGGCCAAGTACTTCCCCCATTAGATCAGGAGATTATTAGCGCATGTAGGGAAGTAAGTGAAGTTCTATCCGTGTCGTCTATTGATCATCCAAACATCAAATTGATTGGAAAAGAACATGAAGCTCTTTACAGAGAAACTTTACAGAAATTGCAACTCCATCCTGAAGATAACCGAATTTCAGGGAGAACTCTGTCAATTTCGTATTCTCCATTGCACGGTACAGGAGTTTCTCTAGTGCCTCGTATCCTTAAAGATTGGGGCTTCCTGTCCGTTAATCTTGTTGAAAAACAAGCTATTAGTGATGGCGACTTTCCAACAGTCGATCTTCCAAATCCTGAAGATCCCGATGCATTACGTCTCGGGATCAAACAAATGCTTGTTAATAACGATGACATTTTTATTGCTACCGATCCAGATGCAGATCGTGTGGGAGTCGTTTGCTTAGAAGAAGGTCAACCTTACCGCTTTAATGGAAATCAAACTGCTTGTCTTCTCGCAGATCATATATTACATGCCTGGGGAAAAAAGAGACGTTTAGGAGCTCAAGACAAACTCGTAAAAAGCCTAGTAACTACAGAGATGCTTTCTGCTATTGCTGAGCACTATCATGTTGACCTAATCAATGTAGGTACAGGATTTAAATATATCGGAGCCAAAATTGAATCGTGGAGAAATTCTTCTAACAATTTTGTGTTTGGTGCCGAAGAATCCTATGGTTATCTTTATGGTACCCATGTCGAAGATAAAGATGCCATTATTACTTCCGCATTGATTGCTGAAGCAGCTCTCCAACAGAAGTTAAAAGGAAAAACTTTACGCGATGCTCTTCTTTCGCTCTATGAAACTTATGGTTACTTTGCTAATAAAACTGAGTCAGTAGTTTTCTCAGGAGATGCTGATGAACAAGAGATAAGAAAAAAACTCTTGCGCCTTGAAGAAACAAGTACAGCAAGGCTTTTTTCAGGGAAATATCAAGTGGAAAAAATCGAAAACTATGCACAAGGAGTCGGGCTGAATTTTCTTTTGAACCAATCGTATCCGTTGGAATTACCTAAAACATCAATGATTTGCTATTATTTTAGTGGGGGAGGTCGCGTAATTGTCCGGCCATCAGGAACAGAGCCTAAGATTAAATTTTACTTTGAAACTTCTATCCATTATTTAACCCAAGTTAAAGATAAAGAAATTCAAAAGGAACGTGAATTGGAGAGTCAGCAGCATTTAGACGAATTTATTTTTAGTTTTAAAGACAAATTTTCAAATCTATAATTAAAAAATCCTCTTGGAGAATATCTTAAAGCTATCTAAACTCGGCTTAAAGCCTCTTCAAGATATCAGTTGGTCAGATCTGTTTTTAGCCTGCTCTGAACTTAGATTGAGGAGCTTGATCTATGAATAAGGATATATTTTTATGAGTTTTGTTCCCTACACATTACCAGAACTACCCTATGATTACGATGCCCTAGAGCCAGTAATTTCTGCTGAAATCATGATGCTCCACCATCAAAAGCATCACCAGACCTATATTAATAATCTTAACGAAGCTTTAAAGAAATTAGACGCTGCAGAAACACAACAAAACCTTACTCAGTTAATTGCTTTAGAGCCCAGCCTTCGTTTCAATGGGGGAGGACATATTAATCATTGCTTATTCTGGGAGACTCTTGCTCCTAAAGATCAGGGCGGAGGACAACCCCCAAAACATGAGCTTCTCTCACTTATTGAGAGGTTTTGGGGTACTATGGATAATTTTTTAAAAAAATTAATAGAAATCTCTGCTGCGATTCAAGGATCTGGTTGGGCTTGGCTAGGGTTTTGTCCTGCAAAACAAGAGCTTGTTTTGCAGACAACAGTAAACCAAGATCCTTTGGAAGCAACCACAGGCAAGTTACCTCTACTTGGGCTGGACGTTTGGGAGCACGCGTATTACCTTCAATATAAAAATGTTCGGATGGACTATCTAAAAGTATTTCCTCAAATAATTAATTGGCGATATATAGAGAATAGGTTTTCTGAAATAATATCATCTAAATAATTTGAATTTGGTGATTTTATTTGCAGTGTTAACAACATTAATTTAAAATTGCTTCCTAACAAAACTTAGATTAGGTGGCTTGTGCGTTTATTTTCTTACGACAAACCCAAGATTAAAGTGCAAAAAATCAAGGCTGATGGTTTTAGTGGTTGGCTCAAATGCAATCATTGTCATGAGATGATTCATGCAAACGAATTAGGACAAAATTACAATTGCTGTCCTAAGTGTTCTTATCACTACCGTATCACTGCTCTAGAACGGGTCAAGTTGCTTGCGGATAAAGATTCCTGGCGCCCTCTTTATACGAATTTAAAGTCTCAGGATCCTCTCGAATTTGTAGATACGGATACCTATGCAAATCGTTTAGAAAAAGCTCGAAAAAATAGTACCGATAGTGAAGGTGCTATTGTGGGTTTTTGCACGATAGGCTTGCATCCTGTAGCTCTTGCTGTTATGGACTTCAATTTTATGGCAGGATCAATGGGTGCTGTTGTAGGGGAGAAGTTGACCCGGCTGATTGAGGAGGCTATTGAGACGCGCCTTCCTGTAATTATTGTCAGCGCTTCTGGAGGCGCACGTATGCAGGAGTCTGTTTTTTCTTTAATGCAGATGGTTAAGACCTCAGCAGCACTGGCTAAGCTTCATGAAGCAGGGCTGCCTTATATCTCAGTTCTCTCTAACCCTACTTCTGGAGGAGTGACTGCGTCCTTTGCGGCTCTTGGAGACGTTATTATTGCAGAACCCAAAGCCCTTATTTGCTTTGCCGGCCCAAGAGTTGTTGCTCAGGTCATAGGTGAGGATCTTCCTGAGGGCGCACAGAAATCAGAGTTTCTTCTCGAACATGGGATGATTGATAAAATTGTCGAACGTAAAGAATTGAAAACAACATTACAAACCTTGCTTGATTACTTTTTGGCTCAAGAATACACTGGCGGAAAAACTAAAGCCCCTAGAGATCTTTCTAAAAGGCTTAAAGAGATTTTTTTGTTGACAGATGACAATGAATAAAAGATTATACCAGATCTTGCAACAATAACATTATCTGTGACCCTATCCCTATGAATGTATTTTGTGAATTGGATTTAGGAGGGGAAATCCCTCAATATGCTACAGCAGGAGCTGCTGGCGCTGATCTTAGAGCAAATATTAAAGAACCTTTAGCTCTATTTCCTGGTCAACGTGTTTTGGTCCCTACAGGGATAAGGGCGGAGATCCCTATTGGTTATGAATTGCAAGTCCGTCCTCGGAGTGGTTTAGCCTTAAAGCACGGTGTTACCGTGTTAAATGCTCCAGGGACTATTGATTCAGATTATCGAGGAGAAATTGGTGTTATCTTAATCAATTTTGGTGATACTGCGTTTATTATCGAACCTAAGATGCGGATAGCTCAAATTGTTTTGTCTCCTGTAGTACGAGCAGAGTTTGTTGTTAAGCAGGGAAGCTTAGCCGAAACTGGGCGAGGAAGTGGAGGCTTTGGACATACTGGAGCAAACTAAGATGTCTTTCTATTGCGAAGATCAACAAGACTTTTCTTTATTTTCTCTTCTATCACCGAATCTAGTAATGTTTTTACGGAAACATTCTCGAACTGAAATTTTGCAAGATCTTACAGATCTGGTACATGCTGCAGGACTTCTTGAAGACAAACATGCTTTTTTTGATGCACTTGTCCGTCGTGAAAATATCATGTCCACAGGCATCGGCATGGGAGTAGCTATTCCTCATGGAAAACTTCAAAGCTGTTCTGATTTTTTTATTGCTATAGGAATCCATACCCAAGGTATTTTATGGGATGCTATTGATGGAGCTCTTGTCCGCCTTATTTTTTTGATTGGGGGCCCAGAGAATGCTCAAGCAGAATATCTAAAACTATTATCTACTTTGACTTTATCTTTGAGAGAGGAGTCTCGTCGTCAACAGCTCTTGCAGGTTAAAACGATTGAAGAAGTTATGAACGTGTTTGTGGGGATATAAAAATGGATTTAAAATTAGATGAAGTAGCCTCTTTATTGGATGTCTCCGAACAAACGATACTTCAATGGCTTAATGAAGGGACAATTCCAAGCTATAGCATGCAAAACGAATATCGCTTTAGCCGTGACGAAATTGAAGATTGGCTTTTACATAACCAAAAATTGATGATTCAAGAACGTGCCAGCGATGATAAGGAAGCATTTCGAGATCTTTCTTTAAAATATAGTCTTTATAAAGCCATTCATCGTGGTGGTGTTTTGTGCGATATTATTGTTCGGAATAAAGAAGAAGCTCTCGCGTGTGCCTCTAAATACATCGCTGACAAGTTTCAATTAGATGAGAGTGTTCTTTTTGAAATGTTGTCTTATAGGGAAAGCCTGATGTCTACAGGCCTCGGCGAGGGACTTGCTTTGCCCCATGCTAAAGACTTTTTAATTAACGCCTACTACGACATTGTTGTTCCTATGTTTCTTAGAGAACCTATAGAGTATGGAGCCTTGGATGGAAGGCCTGTAAATATTCTTTTCTTTCTTTTTGCTTGCCAAGATAAAAGTCATTTAAATTTAGTGAATAAGATAGTTCACTTAGGGATGTCTTTAGAAGCTCGAAGTTTCTTTAGAAATTATCCTAACAAAGATCAACTGTTAGCATACGTTAAAGAGTGGGAGTCCCAAACTCATTAATGACTAGAGTTTAAAAAGATTTTTAAGTCCAAGTTGTGAAAAAAATCCTTTTGTTGCTATGGTGATCCTCATAGGCTTCCAGGAGATTGTAGTCGCATGATGAGCTCTAAGCGTACCTCGAAAATAGCGGTGCTTTCAATTTTATTAATATTCACTCATTCTACAGGGCTGGCAAACACAAATCCACCCATAGGCCTGAGTACAATCTACGTTAACTCTAAGACTGTAGATAAACTTCAGAACAAGAAAGAGATAAAAAAACAAAGAAAAGAGCAACGGCAGCTAGAGAAAAAAGACTCTCAAAGAGTTACTAGTAAAAAGTCGTTCTTTCCTTATCTAAAAACCCTTACTGCGCGAAGTGAACGGTTTAAAAAACCATCTTCTGAAATTGTCTTTGAATCAAAGTCTCAAGTTACGTCTCGCTCACAAAGATTCAAGCGTCTGAAAGAGTGTTCTATCAAAACTCAAGATATAGTCATTGAGAATAACGATTCTAAAGAATTTCAAGTTGTTAGTAAAAGATCTCTGAGTTTCCCCAACCTAAAGTTGAAAAATCTTTCTCCTAAGTTTCCTCAGAAAGAAAAAAAAGATAAAGGAGCCTCTAGTCTTGCTTCGCTAAGAAAACGTTATTCCACGCAATCTTCTGCTTCTCCTTTAATATTTTTAGAAACAGAAATTGTTCAAGCTCCTGTCGAGAATCCTCATTCGCAACAAGAAGATTCTAAGAAGAGTAAACAACTAGCATCAAAGGACTTAGTTGCAAAATCAGAGCGAATTGATCACTCTTTACGTGAACTAGCTCAAGGTGCTAGCCTGCCTGTCTTAGTACGTCCTAATCCTGAGTTATTGGTGCAAAGGCAAAAAGAGGTTATATTGAAAGAACTTATTGCTGAGCATAGGCAATGTAAAAGAAAGTCTGCAAGAGAAGCCCTTGAATCTCGTTGTACAACTAAACAAGTTCCTAGAGATGCTTCTGTGACCTCTACTTTGCGTTATAATCCAGAAAAGGCTGCAGAAATCAAGAGCAGGCGCAATTGTAAGGTAAGGCGTGAAGCTCGTGAACAGAAAAATTCTTCCTGTAAAAGAGAAGCTCATGTTTCAAACAAGCAAACCGGAGGAACTTCTAACGCAGAAGAAAAAGAAACTGTAAAAGGATCTAGAAGTGAAAAAACTAAAACCGGATCCCAGTTGGCAAAGTATTCTCCAAATTTTTACTCTAATGCTGGAAACACAAATATAGGTACATATCTTACTGCAAACCAATATAGCTGTGATTCTGAAGAAACCGATTGGCCATGCTCTTCCTGTGTCTCCAAGCGTAGGACTCACAATAGTATATCCGTATGTACAATGGTTGTTACTGTCATCGCAATGATTGTAGGGGCTTTGATTATTGCTAATGCTACAGAGTCTCCAACAAAGCCCAGCCCTACGCCTACTCCCAATCCTTCGCCTACTCCTTAATTGTAGAGCTTTTAAAAAGAGGCAAAAGCTTTAGGTATTTGCCTCTATTTTATAAATTGCTTTTTGAAATGAGAATTTTATGGTTAAGAAAATTCTTTCTTATTCAAGCTATTATAGTTTTATTTAACTTGTTCTCTGGAAAAGATCCAATGTTTTATACTAATAATCCATTGTGATTAAATTAAAAGATAAAAATGTCTAATTTTCAGTAAATTAATTATATTAATATTTAGTTTGTGTTTTATTTAAAAATTCAACCGAATTAATTAAAATTTAGCGCGCTAACGTTGTGTAGTTATGGTTTAATTGTGTTAGATATTTGTAGTTATAAGGTTAGTTATCAAAGAGTTGACAAATACTACAGCCCCTCTTTTTACTCCGAAATAAAGCTATTGGTGCTCGCACTGTCCTACAAATACAGATATCTTGGGAAGAGTTCTTTACATGCTTTTTTCTAACTGTAAAATTCATTCTTGTGCTCTTTGCTATGTTTTGTATACTCGTTGCAGCAACCCAAGGGGCTGCTGCTCCAATTTTTATTCCTTCCTAACCCTACTGCAAAAGGTGTTTTTTTATAAAAATGGTTTTATTTATTAAGAATTATTTAAAATTTGGCTTTAAAAATAATTCTTTTAATTAGCGCTCTATAGGGTTAACATAAATATATAGTTTTTTTAGTGACTTTATCTATGTTTGATCATTCTGTTAGTTTTAAAGGGCCCCAACTCAATCCTATTAAGGTAAATCCAAATTTTTTTCAGAAACACTCTAAAATAGCGCAAGTAGTTGAAATTACAGCTGTGGTTTTAGGTATACTTGCTCTTCTAATAGGCGTTTTTCTGGTCATAGGAACTCCTTTAGGAGTTCCTATGAGTATGATTATAGGTGGATGTCTTTTCGCTTCTGGAGGGGCTTTGTTTGTTGGTGGTACTATTTCTATGATATTGCATAGGAGCAGTAGAGCCAAGCATTTGTTGAATCAGGCCAAGCTCTCCCTACCTATTCTTGAACAAAAGGAACTAAAGTCTTTCGATCCTAGTGTCCTGAAGGAGAGCTGGTGCTTACATAATGTTGTTGTTAAACAGTTTCGAAAGTTAAACCTCAATATTCCAGAGAATCAAAGGAAGATCTTAGAGCAAATAGAGATCAATCCAGGGACTACTTTAGCAGAGTATGCTGCTATGGTCTCAGCAAATTATCAGGAATGTGTAAAGATGCTCGAATATCGTGAAGAGCTCCTTGAAGAAGAAACGATTTACGAAAACACGCAATTTCGTGCTTATCTCACTTATAGAAACAAAGTTGTAACTAGCATCATCTCTAATATGGTAGATGGTATCTCTAAAGCTGGAGGAGTATTCTCTTTAAAATTTTCGATGTTAAGTTCGCGGATGTCGTCTATCCATACAACAATCAGCGTGATTCTAGGTTTAGGTGTAGTCGCTGCTGTAATGACTGTCGCAGCTTTCATTCCTGGAGGAATATTTGCAATTCCAATACTTTTAGCTGTTAGCATGGGCTTAGGACTTGTTGTTGCAGGACTTTCCTATCTACTACGGCAGATGTTGAGTATGACAAAGTTTAATCGTCAGCAACTTTCTAAGGATTTTATAAAAACTGTAGATTTAAACCTTTTTAATCAGCTAATAAGCTCCCAGAATCTTCTTTTTGATATTTTGCAAGGGATACTTAAGGAGGAAGAAACGTTCTCTTTAGAAAGTCAACCCTGGTATAGGCAGATCTTAATAACTAAGGAGTTAGAACCATTTTTGGAAGAAGAACTCAGAAAAAACAACGAAAAGATTCAAAAGCAACTAGAAGCTAGGAATAGAGACCTAAAGAGACTAGAAAAGGTGTGTTCTAAAGGATTTTCTAATGCATCTCAAATATATCATTCATCAGATGATGACTTCGATAAGATGCTTACTGAAGGTACAAAATTCGCGAAATTACGTCGAGATACCTCGCATGACTTAACTAAGATTTATGGGCCAGACAATCAGGAAATTGATCCAGAATTTTTATCACCTTGGATGCCTAAAAAAGAAGGCACTGAAGAATTTGATCAACGGCCTTCATATTTACAGCTCAATTCAAGGGAGCATCTATTGTTAGAAGAAGATGTTGATATAACGTTAAAAGAGTTGGAAATAAGAAGCACAGCTTTGCGGCAAGAACTCCACAGAATTCGACTATGGAGGAATCCTGTAATGTCTCGTGCTGGGTATATTATATATCAAGATCAGCATTCCGAGATTCAAAACAAAAGCATAGTTGACTTTTATACGCGCTGTCAAATGGAGAAAAGGAATATCTGTGATCTTCTAAAAGAGATTAATGCGCTTCAAAGTCGTATTATAAGGCTAATAATTCAAGAAGCCTCAGACACAGAGGATAGCGGGTCATAATTTTGAATATTAACTCTCACAAACTATTATCTAATTTTTAGTGTTTCTAAACAACTCTGCTAGTTGTTTTTATAATATTTTCTTCGTAATTTTAGTTTAACTCTGTTTTATATTTACTTCCCTTTCTTTATAAAGAGACTGTTTTTAGTAAGTAGGTATAATAAATATACTTCTTGAACTTTATTTTTTTATTTCTAAAGTATTTTCCCAAAACTAATAAAATAAGGAGTTTATATGGCAAATCCTACACAATCAAGACCACCGAGTCCCAGCGTGAGTATAGAAGAAATTGAGCTAACAGAAAGCCAGCCACCGAGCTCTAATATTGAGACTCCCTCTGAACCTCCTCCGCCCTATTCGACTGCTGAGGAGGTTTCTCTTTTTATTGAAGGAGGCGATAGAAATAATGAAAGACTTCTAAGATCTTCAGAAGTTTACGACTGTGTGTGTACAGCCAGCGACGAAGATTTTAATTTTGAAGATTCTGAAGTTAAGATTATGTATATTAATAGTAGTCATTTAACACGTTGCGAAGCTGTTACGGAAGCTATGCATATCAGTAGCTTGCGTGGAGAACCTGTTAGGCTAATATATAATGATGGACGGAATGCAAGATCGTGTCCCTTAAGTATTCGGCCTCATTTCCCATCTATTCACGACTATATTCCTGGAGGAATTTTATCTCGGTGGAATGAATTTTTCACCTCTCCTTCAAATCAAAATAGAGAGTATATCGTTTTTTTCTCTGGTAATGGAGGTCTATGTCTTCAAGTAGCATTAGATAATTCTATATACTCGGAACGTATTCTTTGTGTTGGTATTGGAGCTAGTTATTATATTCAAGGGTCTCATCGCGTTCATCACTACCGTGTCATAGGAGATTGGTTATCGCTTCTACATTCTAGGTTAGCTCAACCAGGAAGTATCACGACAATTCCCTATGCAGATTCTGCTGAGGGGATTTTTAACCCTTCAGTACGTTGTCCTTCATATCAGAGCGTCTTGCTTTTTGGAGAACAGTGTTTAATGACGAGTCAGGAACACGGGATCTTAGAGAACCCTATTCCTCCAATCTCTCGATCTCGTGCTCCAGAAATATCTTTATTGATAGATTTAGATTCGAATTCTGGTGCAATGGCTCGGCTTGTTGCATGGATGAATGAAGGAGATTCCTCAGCTGTTCTCGAGTTTAACCCTCAACCAAATAACTGCCGTGATGTTGCGTTAACCGCATTATATGCAACAACAAGGATTTCCAGTTTACTTCAAGAGGTTTTAATCCTTTCAGTGACTTATTCCCCTGATGTTTTCGTATCCTACGCTATTGTCACGGGATACTCTATAATGACCCTACGCTATTTCATATTGTTATTGACAAATCGTCCAGGTTGCCGTAGGCGTTGTCGTGCTGTCAGACTGGGATTTTTAGCACTGCAACCTTTAGGATTTTTATCTGTATTGCTTGATCATATTAATGTAGCGCGTAGGGTTAATCGCCAGCCAGCTATAGTGTCAGGAATATTCTGTGTTGCTACCCTTATAACAGGAAGTGTCGTTTACATAGACATCACACGTATGTTTTTCACACAATTGCGTTCGCGCGTTCAGGCTTTAGTTCTCAGAAGATTAACAGGAAGAGGTCTTCCTTTAGGGAGAATTCGTGTAAATCAGATGAGCACTATAAGATTTGCTGAAAATGCATTATTTACAGCTCACAGTGGATTATTCATACCTTTGACATTAGGTGTTTTTAGCCAAATGCTCATTAACTTTCCAAGGATCGTGATGCGTTCAAATCATAATGTAGTCTATGATTTAAATCAGACCGCGAATGAAGCATGGAACTCAGGAGATATAATGGCTGTAGGACAGACCTTCCACTTTTTGCTATGCATGCTCCTATTGTTTATAAATACCTTTTTCTTTGTGAGTTCAGTGCGAAGACATTTAAATCGTAGGTCGCCTCGCTAAGAAGGTTCAGGAACCTTGCCCTTTAGATTTTCAAAGAGAACAAGAAATTATACTAAGATGATTTTTACACATCGTATTTTTTTAAGTTTTTAATGGCAAACCCCTAAAGGGCTTTCTAAGCATTCATTCCTAATAACTCAGTACTTAAATTCATTTGTAGAACAGAATAACATATCAAATTTAGCGCTGTTGAGATTCCTAATATGGTGAGTATCTATAGAAATTGTGTCGGATATTTTTTAACCAGAATAACATATAAAATATCAAATTATTTTTACTTTGAATTATTTTTCTAATAAATAAAATTATTAGCTTTTTTAAAGGCTTAATTTCTATAATTAAAGAACTTTATTTTATATTTTATAAAGGTGCTTTGTGTCTTCAGAGCGAATAGTAAGTCATTCTCAAATCCCTGCTCAGAGAGAGCAAGAAATCTTAATCAGCAAATCTTCTCAAAAATTTCAACTGTGTAGAGTTTTATCTATAATCGTAGCTGTACTAACTTTTATTGGTGGTGGGGTACTGCTAGGTTTAACAGGAGCCGCTGTTTTACCTTTGCTTCCCTATCTAATTTTGGCTGTTATTTTAACTATTGTCTCTGCCTGTTTGCTAGTAACAGTTCTTTATTCTAAGAGAATAAAAAAAGTAGTTGGAACCGGCGGTGTGGAGTCAAAGCACAAAGAAGTGACCAGGTGGTTTCAAGAAAGAAAGCGTGTAGACATGGAGGATCCTAGTAAATCGGACAAAAATAATGCGCTATCTGCATTTAACAAGAGCCTTCATTTTGTACGTAACAGTCCTACATTAACAGATGTTTATAAGAATTCCCAAGATATTTTCCTATTTAAGAATTGGAGCGGTTCTAATTTTAGTGATGTTGGTCAGAAAGAAGAAAAATTAATACGGGATATCGTCGGCTGCTATTTATTAATGGAGACAACTACCCCAAAGTTGCCACAACTTACAAAAGAACTTACTAATTTATTAAACGATTTTCTATTTTCAACTCTTCCTACTCAATTGAGCCGATCTCTATTCGGGGATGTGACTAAGGAACTAGGGTTGAAAATACTCTCGTTAAATGTAAAAAATCGAGCGACTCATTTTCTTGCTTATACAAAAACTTATGACGGATTTTTCACAGTATTTAGAGCAGGGGCTCAAACAATATTAAAAAAATATTCAGAGCTGCGACGTACTAATGATAAACAATTATTTTTTACTCCAGGACATTCATGCTACTATGCTCGATTAGCCTTTAATGCAACTATTGAACTTTATCACAGTTTGTTTAATATTAAACAGCTTCGTGAAATTTATGCTAATAAGGATAAAGACCCTGCCTGTCAACAACCGGCACTTAACCCTATTTATGATTTACTAATAACAACAGATAACGGTGAGTCTTTTCTTAAAGACCATCAAGTTAGGAAATACGGGGGTAGAAGCTTAGAAGACCACTTTTATGCATAACTCTATTTTTTCTATTAGAGCTTCTCGTTTTTTACTTAGTATTCATGTCCTGGCCTCTACGTTTTCTTTTAAAAAAACAATAACTATTAGAATATCAAATAAGCATAAAATTACTCTTTAGTTTTTCAAGATTAAAGAATTTTTTGATATTTCCTAAGGTTGCATTCTAAATTGTAGAAGTAGCGATAAAGATAATTTTCTTACCGAAGATAAAAAAATTTTGTATTGCAATTCTGAGTTTTCATACAAAACGTCGAATAAAAAATTGGGACTACAAGTAGGTCTAAGATTATAAGAATACTTGCAGCCCTCAGCATGTTTATTTTTTTAATAGCATGAGAGTTTGCTTAACATCTTGCTCTCGTTGAAAAGCTCGTTCTTGACTTGCTTTTTCTTTCTCCCAGCTTAAAATAGATTTTTTAAATTCCAAATCTTTATCTCGAAGTTCTAATTCTCGATTTTTCAATTCTAATTCTCGATTGCGAATTTCAAATTCGCGGTTAAAACAGTCTATAATCTGAGAAATTTGTGAAGACTGAGACATCTTAGAAATATCATTCAACCTTTCAAGCATAGTGTTTAAAAAGTTAAGAACGTATTCTTGAGGGTTATCCTCAGATGCCATACCCTCATCGAAAATAAGATCTTTTTCCTGAACCTGATTGAGATTTTCTTCTTGATTACAAACTGTCTGTAATTCCTTACGAATTTCTTTTCCTTCTTCTATTAAGGTTTCTAGTAATCCATTCAACTCTGCGATTAAATGTTCAGAGTTTTGCTCGTTACTCTCTGGAGAACACACAGTTTCATTACACACGCCTTGTATAGAAATTGAGAAACTACAAAAGGAAAATAAACTATATATAAAAATTTTCTTAATCATAAAAACTCTAAAGGAATTAATTTAATAAAATAGGATTTAAAAGTATTATAGGAATAAAAATTCAAAACACCAAATAAATTTGCAGGAAGGAGAAAATAATTGTTAATTATATTTTTTGATTGCTTAAAACATTTTTATTGAATGTTTTATATAGGATTTAATTAACTTGTTGAGTCTAACGTTGTTTAAATTTTTTAATTTATTAGTATTTTAATATAAATTGCCTTACTTACTTTTAATTCTATAATACGCTTTAATGTGGTCAAGGATTGGCAAGTTGTGTTAAGGGAGAAAACATTATAAAAACCTCTTAATCGATAAATAATCAGGCTTACAAGGTATACCTGCGTCCCTGATCCTGACAAAAGTATGTTGGATATATTAGATAGAATAAGGAGCAAAGGCAAGCTTTTAGCTAGATACTTGTAAAATGAAAAAGATCCCTAGTAGTAATTGAAAAAGTACATTCGGTATTCTTTTTTAGAACTAATGAGGTTGGCATTAACGAGGGAAAGGACTGCACAGAAAGTGTTCCTCGATTATGTGTTTCTCTGTATAGATTTCTTCTATCGAAGAGGAGTACGATATCTAGCTGCCCACAACCGCATTAAATATGCTGGCTTGCAAAGTAG
This sequence comes from Chlamydia serpentis, assembly GCF_900239945.1. Lineage (NCBI taxonomy): Bacteria > Pseudomonadati > Chlamydiota > Chlamydiia > Chlamydiales > Chlamydiaceae > Chlamydia > Chlamydia serpentis. The sequence goes on from NZ_LT993738.1 coordinate 63,460, forward strand.
ATAAAAAAACCTATACGACAGGTTATAGGGTTCATAACTTTATCGAACAGGTCAGAATAATAAATTGTATAGATCTTCCTAATGATGACTTGTTATCCTTAGGATGCTATAGGAATTTTTTAAAAAATTGCTTTTGGATATCGCTATCGATGATGTTTTTGGAAGACGGTTTGAATGCAAATCTCTAAAAAATCGTGAGATATCCATTAGGTTGTTTTATATCAAGAATCCTCAGTTTGCTTTTCGTTTAATGATATTGTTTTTTATATTGAAGTTTCTTTTATTTTTAAAATAAATATTTTCATTTATTATAATTAATTAATTTAGATATCCTAAGTTGTACTTAATCTAGACTCGAGGAGAAATATGTTTGAAAAAGCTTTTAAAATCACTTGTGGGATATGTGCAGGTATTATGGTCTCTAACTTAATCTTAGGTCTCTTTCTTGGGTTGATCGGTCTGATTGTCTGTTTAGTGCGCAGTTGAAAAATAAAGGTTGCTCAGGTCATATAAGTAATCATGACGAAAGTCTTATAAAAATTTTTAACTATTTTAGAGTGGAGACGAGAAAAACTTGGGGCGGACAGGATTTGAACCTGTGACCTACGGGTTATGAGTCCGCAGCTCTAACCGCTGAGCTACCGCCCCGATTTAAGAAAAAAATGCTAGCACATAATTTTCTAATAATCAAGGGATATCCATTCTTAAACAGAAGGTATTTAGGCATGATGAGATTTTAAGTATTTTACAGCAATTTGCTTCATGCGCATATAGAGAGATTCTCCACCGTTGACTCTACCAAAGGAAAGATAGGGTGTGAGTTGCTGAAAAAAAATGGGTTTGCAAGTCAAAATTATAGAAGGAGTTTCTCCAGAATATACCTCAGTGAATAAAGCGGCGATTCCAGAAGAGATTAAAGCTTCTGTATAAGTAAAAAAAAATAATCTTCCATTTTGATACACTTCATAAAGATATAAATCACTTTGACAGCCAGTAACTAAGTTCTCTTTAATCATATGTTGCTTGTCAAAAGAGCCACTTGAAGAACTGTTCTCCATCAATTTAAGATACAAAGTATCTTTTTGAAAAGGCTCGGGAAAGAGCTTCTTAATAATATTATATTGTTTTTTCAAACATTTAGCATGGTGGAGAGGACAAACGAATTCCAAATTATTCCTCAATAATACTATCAGGTTCGAGTGTTATCTGACGTAAAGTTTCGGATAAAGTCATAATGTATTGATCGGCGACATGAATAATTTCAAGGGGCGACTTTTTATTCAAATCAAGTTGTATAGAGGGGTTCAAATTACAATCTGGTGTAGAAAAACAGTAAGGGAAAGGTTGATGCATTTGAAGCTGTATAGTATCTAAAACGGTAGTTATAGAGTTTTCTTGAGTATTTTGTAATGCCTCTCGAATTGCATTTAACTGCATCCGAATAACCATCTGATGTTTTAATATTTGCGTCTGGTTAATTGCGTTTTGAATATTTTCCATACGTCTTTCGTGAGCCTTCCGATCAATAGCATAAGCAGCCTTGTCTCCTAAACGCATTCCATAGACTGTATTGATACTCAGTTGATTCCCAATAGAAAAGCCTATAACTAGACCCACAGCTTGTGGAAGAGCATAAATTAGTGACGAAATAGAGGCAATAATAGTGGCCAAAAGAATTTGTCGAGTTCCATTAGGATCTAATTTTAAAATTCCATAGTTGATCAAATTCCATAAGCTATTCACATGCTTGTGTTTATTTTCTTTGTCTATACACGTTGCCGTAAAGATTCCAAAAATAACCCCTACCCCTAGGCCAACCCCTAACCAAATTGTTAAAGTCAAAGCAACTGTGTGATGACATACTAAAATTAGTGCCCAAGCTAAAATATAAAGTAATATATATTTCCAGTTGTTTTGTAAAAATAAACCTATCTTTTGAGCAGCTGCTTTTAAACGGAGAGCCCAAGAAAAAGAAGCCTGATTAGGAGAAACCACTTGTAATTGGGTTAATGGAGCTAAATCTGAAAAGGGGGGAGTAGAAGATGTTGGAGATGTTCCCGGGCTATTTGATTCAGTGGAATTTGATGTAGAAGAACGCGGTCTATTACATGGGTTAATGGTGGAGTATGGGAATTGAGCAGAAGGGGTAATTCCTCCAGAAGATGGTGGGATAGACATTGGATAATTAAAAACAAAACAATAAGAAGGACATATTAAAATAAGGACTTTTTGTTTGTAAATAGGGGTTTTTTATTTCTAGAGCTCCTTTAGTTTGTTCAATATTTTATTGGTAGTATTGATAAGGTCTTGTGAAAGGGATTTGACTTTTTCTAAATAACAAATATAATCCTAATGCGTTTATAGAATAGGGGAAATAGAAGGTCACCATTCTATTTTTAGGGCTAAATCTACCTACTTGGCTAGCTAGTCATAAGCCTCGGCCCAAAAGATTTTGTTAAGGATTATTGATCAATGGCGAAAAAAGAAGATACTCTCGTACTTGAAGGTAAAGTAGAGGAGCTCCTTCCAGGAATGCATTTCCGTGTGGTATTAGAAAATGGCATGCCAGTTACCGCTCATTTGTGTGGAAAGATGCGCATGAGCAATATTCGATTACTCGTTGGGGATCGTGTTACTGTTGAAATGTCTGCTTATGACTTAACAAAGGCTAGGGTCGTATACAGGCACCGTTAATTATTTTCTATTGATGTTTTAAAATAAGTGACATAGACTAGGCGGTTTTTTAGGACCAGTAAGCAATGCATAAGTAAGCCCAGATAGCTCAGTGGTAGAGCACTTGCATGGTAAGCAAGCGGTCGTAGGTTCAATTCCTATTCTGGGCAGAAAGAATGGTTGGAGTAATCAATAATTTTTTAAGAGGATTTTGAGATGTCAAAAGAAACTTTTCAACGTACTAAGCCCCATATCAATATCGGGACAATAGGGCACGTTGACCATGGTAAAACTACGCTAACAGCGGCAATTACACGCGCATTATCAGGGGATGGATTGGCGTCTTTTCGTGATTATAGTTCAATTGACAATACTCCTGAAGAAAAGGCCCGAGGAATTACTATTAATGCTTCTCACGTTGAGTATGAAACCCCTAACCGTCACTATGCTCACGTAGATTGCCCAGGCCACGCCGATTATGTTAAAAATATGATTACTGGTGCCGCTCAAATGGATGGTGCTATCTTGGTAGTTTCCGCTACAGATGGTGCTATGCCGCAAACTAAAGAACATATTCTTTTAGCTCGTCAAGTTGGCGTTCCTTATATCGTTGTTTTTCTCAACAAAGTGGATATGATTTCTCAAGAAGATGCAGAACTTATTGATTTAGTTGAAATGGAACTTAGCGAACTTCTTGAAGAAAAAGGTTACAAAGGGTGTCCTATTATCCGTGGCTCTGCTTTAAAAGCTCTTGAAGGAGATCCAAGTTATATTGAGAAAGTTCGTGAACTTATGCAAGCTGTCGACGATAATATTCCTACACCAGAAAGAGAAATTGATAAGCCTTTCTTGATGCCTATTGAAGACGTTTTCTCTATTTCTGGTCGTGGTACAGTAGTTACAGGAAGAATTGAGCGTGGGATTGTTAAAGTTTCTGATAAAGTGCAGCTTGTAGGATTAGGGGAAACTAAAGAAACTATTGTTACTGGCGTTGAGATGTTCAGAAAAGAGCTTCCAGAAGGTCGAGCAGGAGAAAATGTCGGATTATTGCTCAGAGGTATTGGGAAAAATGATGTTGAAAGAGGAATGGTAGTTTGCCAACCTGGTAGTGTTAAACCTCACACTAAATTTAAATCAGCTGTTTATGTTTTGCAAAAAGAAGAGGGTGGCCGTCATAAGCCTTTCTTCAGTGGATACAGGCCTCAGTTCTTCTTCCGCACTACAGATGTGACAGGAGTCGTTACTCTCCCTGAAGGAGTAGAGATGGTGATGCCCGGAGACAATGTAGAGCTGGATGTCGAGCTCATTGGAACAGTTGCTCTTGAGGAAGGGATGAGATTTGCAATCCGTGAAGGTGGTCGTACTATCGGAGCTGGAACAATTTCAAAGATCAATGCTTAGAAAAAGTACATCTCGTGATGATAGAAATAATTATCACGAGTTTTTGGGTGTGTAGCTTAGCTGGTAGAGCAGTGGCCTCCAAAGCCGCCGGTCGGGGGTTCGACTCCCTTCGCACCCGTAGATTTAATTTTAATCTAGAAGTTAGTTTATGAAACAGCAACACAATCGTGAAGCCTTATCTCGCAAGCTAAGTACTGTCAAAAAACAGGCTAAATTTGCAGGAAGCTTTTTAGATGAGATTAAAAAAGTCGAGTGGGTGAGTAAACGTGATCTTAAAAAATACATTAAGATAATTCTTGTAAGTATTTTTGGTTTTGGATTTGCTATCTATTTTATAGATCTGCTGTTGCGTAAATTGCTCATGTGTTTAGATGGTATCACAACCTTTTTGTTCGGTTAATTGCATGTATAAATGGTATGTCGTTCAGGTTTTCACGGCTCAAGAAAAGAAAGTAAAGAAGGCTTTGGAAGATTTTAAAGAGTCTTCTGGAATGACTGATTTTATACATGAAATTATCTTGCCTATTGAAAATGTCATGGAAGTCAAAAAAGGGGAACATAAGGTCGTTGAAAAATACATCTGGCCAGGGTACCTCTTGGTTAAAATGCACTTAACAGATGAATCATGGCTTTATGTTAAAGGTACAGCAGGTGTTGTCGAGTTTCTTGGGGGAGGAGTGCCTGTAGCTCTTTCTGAAGAAGAAGTAAGAAGTATCCTAACAGATATAGAAGAAAAAAAATCTGGGGTTGTTCAAAAACATCAATTTGAGATTGGTTCTAGAGTAAAAATTAATGATGGAGTTTTTGTTAATTTCATTGGTGTCGTTTCCGAAGTTTTCCACGATAAAGGGCGATTAAGCGTTATGGTTTCTATTTTTGGAAGAGAAACTAGAGTAGATGATTTAGAATTTTGGCAAGTAGAAGAGGTAACCCCAGGACAAGAAAGTGAGTAGATAGGTTGAAATCTGTGTATTCTTATTCGCTATCTTCTTATAATTTTAGTTTTTCGTTTCTTACCCTCTGTTTGTAGAGGTGTCTCAATTAAGGTTTAGTATGTCGGTTAAAAAAAAGGTAATCAAAATAATTAAGTTGCAAATTTCTGGGGGCAAAGCCAATCCAGCTCCGCCTATAGGGCCAGCTTTAGGTGCTGCTGGGGTCAATATTATGGGCTTCTGCAAAGAATTTAACGCAGCAACTCAAGATAGGGTTGGAGACTTGCTTCCAGTGGTGATTACTGTTTATACCGATAAAACTTTTACTTTCATAACGAAGCAGCCCCCAGTTTCCTCTCTCATCAAGAAAACATTGAATTTGGAATCAGGGTCTAAAATTCCTAATCGTAATAAAGTAGGAAAGCTTACTCGGGCTCAAGTTGAAGCAATTGCTCAACAAAAAATGAAAGATATGGACATCGTCCTTTTAGAGTCTGCAACACGTATGGTGGAAGGAACTGCCCGTAGTATGGGTATAGACGTAGAATAAATTGTTACTTTTAGAGCTATAGAATTATGACAAAGCATGGCAAACGTATAAGGGGTATTTTAAAGAATTATGATTTTTCAAAATCATATTCTTTGCAAGAAGCTATAGATATTTTAAAACAGTGTCCTCCAGTACGCTTCGATCAAACCGTAGATGTGTCTATCAAATTGGGCATAGATCCTAAAAAGAGCGACCAACAGATCCGGGGAGCGGTTTTCTTGCCTAATGGGACTGGAAAAACCTTAAGGGTTCTGGTTTTTGCTTCAGGAAACAAAGTCAAAGAGGCTCTTGAAGCTGGCGCAGATTTTGTGGGGAGTGATGATCTCGTTGAAAAGATTAAATCTGGGTGGTTAGAGTTTGACGTTGCCGTTGCTACTCCAGATATGATGCGTGAAGTCGGAAAGTTAGGAAAAGTCTTAGGACCTAGAAACTTAATGCCCACACCTAAGACAGGAACAGTAACAACAGATGTTGCTAAGGCTGTCGTTGAATTACGTAAGGGAAAAATTGAATTTAAAGCAGATCGTGCCGGCGTATGTAATGTAGGTGTAGGTAAGCTTTCTTTTGAAAGTATTCAAATAAAAGAAAATATTGAGGCCCTAAGTTCTGCTTTAATTAAAGCAAAGCCTCCAGCAGCTAAGGGGCAATATTTAGTCTCATTTACTATTTCCTCCACTATGGGGCCTGGAATTTCTATAGATACTAGAGAATTAATGGTATCTTAATCTTAAAGAGGGAAAATGAAACAAGAAAAAACATTGCTTCTTCAAGAGGTAGAAGACAAAATTTCTGCATCACAGGGATTTATTTTATTGAGATACCTTGGATTTACAGCGGCTTATTCTCGAGAATTTCGAAATTCACTTTCTGGAGTGTCTGCGGAATTTGAAGTTCTAAAAAAGAGAATCTTTTTTAAAGCCATAGAATCTAAGGGCCTAAAAGTAGATTGTAGTGACGTAGATGGTCATCTCGGTGTGGTCTTTTCCTATGGAGATCCTGTTTCTGCAGCAAAGCAGGTATTAGATTTTAATAAACAACATAAAGATTCTTTAGTTTTTCTTGCAGGAAGAATAGACAATGCGTCTCTTTCGGGTGCTGAGGTAGAAGCTGTCGCCAAACTGCCATCTCTCAAAGAGCTTAGACAGGAAGTTGTTGGTTTGTTTGCTGCACCTATGTCTCAAGTTGTAGGAATTATGAACTCCATTCTTTCTGGAGTCATCTCATGCATAGATCAGAAGGCAGAAAAGAACTAAAGAATTAAAATTAAAACTCTCAAAATAAGTAAGGGTGACAAAAGTGACAACAGAAAGTTTGGAAACTTTAGTAGAGAAGTTAAGTAATTTAACTGTACTAGAACTCTCTCAATTAAAAAAATTATTAGAAGAGAAATGGGATGTTACTGCTTCTGCTCCCGTAGTTGCTGTTGCTGCTGCTGGTGGTGGAGAAGCTCCTACTGCTGCCGAACCTACAGAATTTTCAGTAACTTTAGAAGATGTTCCTGCTGATAAAAAAATTGGCGTCTTAAAAGTAGTTAGAGAAGTAACAGGATTAGCTTTGAAAGAAGCTAAGGAAATGACGGAAGGGTTACCTAAGACCGTCAAAGAAAAAACCTCTAAGAGTGATGCCGAAGATACAGTTAAGAAGTTGCAAGACGCGGGTGCAAAAGCCTCGTTTAAGGGACTGTAATTTGTAGAAAAGAAAAATCAAAATGATTTTTCTTTTCTTTTCTTTTCATGTATAAAAAACCTAATCCTCCCTTTACAAGTATACGTAGGCTTGATTTAGGGAAATTTTGTCGCATCAAAATAGCAGGAGAGCCGCATGTTCAAGTGCCCTGAACGGGTCAGTGTTAAAAAAAAGGAAGATATCCTAGACCTTCCAAATCTTATTGAAATCCAAATTAAGTCTTATAAGCAATTTCTTCAAATTGGAAAATTAGCAGAAGAAAGAGAGAATACTGGTTTAGAAGAGGTTTTCAGGGAAATTTTTCCCATTAAATCTTATAACGAAGCCACTGTTCTTGAATACCTGTCATATAATTTGGGTGTGCCAAAATATTCTCCAGAAGAATGTATCCGTCGAGGAATTACGTATAGCGTTACTTTAAAGGTCCGTTTTCGTTTAACAGATGAAACAGGAATAAAAGAAGAAGAAGTCTATATGGGAACGATTCCTCTTATGACTGACAAAGGGACATTTATTATTAATGGAGCAGAAAGAGTCGTTGTTTCCCAAGTTCATCGTTCTCCAGGAATTAATTTCGAACAAGAAAGACATTCTAAAGGAAATATCTTATTCTCTTTTAGAATAATTCCTTATCGCGGAAGTTGGCTTGAAGCTATTTTTGATATCAATGATTTAATTTATATTCATATTGATAGAAAAAAACGCAGAAGAAAAATTTTAGCAATAACTTTTATCCGTGCCCTTGGATACTCTTCAGATGCTGACATTATTGAGGAATTCTTCAAAATAGAAGAAAATACTCTTAAGAGTGAAAAAGATTTTGCTCTCCTTGTTGGAAGAATTTTAGCAGATAATATCGTTGATGAAGCTTCTTCATTAGTTTATGGAAAAGCTGGAGAAAAATTAAGTACAGCAATGTTAAAACGGATGCTTGATGCTGGAATTTCTTGTGTTAAGATTGCTGTAGATGCTGATGAAAATCATCCTATCATCAAAATGCTAGCCAAAGATCCTACGGACTCATATGAAGCTGCATTAAAAGATTTTTATCGTAGATTACGTCCAGGAGAACCAGCAACTCTAGCCAATGCACGCTCTACAATTATGAGGTTATTCTTTGATCCTAAGCGTTATAACTTAGGACGTGTTGGACGTTATAAGCTTAATCGTAAATTGGGCTTTTCTATGGATGAAGATGCTTTGTCTCAGGTTACCTTAAGAAAAGAAGATGTTATAGGGGCTCTAAAATATCTAATCCGTTTAAAAATGGGTGATGAGAAAGCTTGTATAGATGATATTGACCATCTTGCAAATCGACGTGTCCGTTCAGTTGGTGAACTCATTCAAAACCAATGTCGTTCAGGTTTGGCTAGAATGGAGAAAATTGTTAGAGAACGAATGAATTTATTTGATTTCTCTTCAGATACCTTGACTCCTGGGAAGGTTGTCTCTGCTAAAGGTTTGGCTAGTGTATTGAAAGATTTCTTTGGTCGTTCTCAATTGTCTCAATTTATGGATCAAACTAATCCTGTCGCAGAACTGACTCATAAGCGACGTCTTTCTGCGTTGGGGCCAGGGGGGCTCAATAGAGAGCGAGCAGGATTTGAAGTTCGTGACGTTCATGCAAGTCATTACGGACGCATTTGTCCTATTGAAACTCCCGAAGGTCCAAACATTGGTCTGATTACCTCTCTTTCTTCTTTTGCTAAAATTAATGAATTTGGATTCATTGAAACTCCCTATAGAATTGTAAGAGATGGAATTGTAACAGACGAAATTGAATACATGACGGCTGATGTCGAAGAAGAATGTGTTATCGCACAAGCTTCCGCAAGTTTAGATGAATACAATATGTTTACTGAACCTGTATGTTGGGTACGTTATGCTGGTGAAGCTTTTGAAGCTGATACAAGTACTGTAACGCATATGGATGTTTCACCTAAACAGTTAGTCTCTATTGTTACGGGATTGATCCCTTTTTTAGAGCATGATGATGCTAATCGTGCGCTAATGGGATCTAATATGCAACGTCAGGCTGTTCCGCTACTTAAAACTGAAGCTCCTATTGTTGGTACGGGATTAGAATGTCGTGCTGCTAAAGATTCTGGTGCTATCGTTGTTGCAGAAGAGGATGGTATTGTTGATTTTGTGGATGGTTATAAAGTTGTTATTGCTGCAAAGCATAATCCTACAATTAAGCGTACCTATCATCTCAAAAAGTTTCTTAGATCTAATTCAGGGACTTGCATTAATCAACAGCCTTTATGTGCAGTAGGAGACATTATAACCAAAGGCGATGTTATTGCTGATGGACCGGCAACTGATCGTGGTGAACTTGCTTTGGGTAAAAATATTCTCGTTGCCTTTATGCCCTGGTATGGATACAACTTTGAGGATGCGATTATTATCTCTGAAAAATTGATCAGGGAGGATGCCTATACCTCGATTTATATTGAGGAATTTGAATTAACTGCTCGTGATACAAAACTAGGGAAAGAAGAGATTACACGTGATATTCCTAATGTATCTGATGAAGTATTAGCTAATCTAGGTGAAGACGGTATTATTCGTATAGGTGCTGAAGTTAAACCAGGAGATATTCTTGTTGGTAAAATCACCCCAAAATCAGAAACGGAATTAGCTCCAGAAGAACGTTTATTGCGCGCGATTTTTGGTGAAAAAGCTGCAGATGTTAAAGATGCCTCATTAACAGTTCCTCCAGGTACTGAAGGTGTCGTTATGGATGTAAAAGTCTTTAGTAGAAAAGATAGATTATCAAAGAGTGATGACGAACTTGTAGAGGAAGCTGTTCACCTAAAAGACTTGCAAAAAGGATACAAAAATCAAGTCGCAACGTTAAAGACAGAATATCGTGAAAAGTTAGGGGCACTCTTATTAAATGAAAAAGCGCCTGCAGCAATTATTCATCGTCGTACAGCAGAAATTGTTGTTCATGAAGGTCTGCTCTTTGATCAAGAGACTATAGAACGTATTGAACAAGAAGATCTGGTAGATCTTTTAATGCCTAATTGTGAAATCTATGAAGTATTAAAGGGACTTTTATCGGATTATGAAACCTCCTTACAACGGTTAGAGATTAACTATAAAACTGAAGTCGAACATATTCGTGAGGGAGATGCAGATTTAGATCACGGTGTAATTCGCCAAGTCAAAGTTTATGTTGCTTCTAAAAGAAAGCTCCAAGTCGGGGATAAAATGGCTGGGCGACACGGAAATAAAGGAGTCGTTTCTAAAATTGTTCCTGAAGCCGATATGCCATATCTTTCTAATGGAGAAACTGTACAAATGATCCTGAACCCTCTAGGGGTGCCTTCAAGGATGAATCTTGGACAGGTATTAGAAACTCATTTGGGTTATGCGGCAAAAACTGCAGGGATTTATGTGAAAACTCCTGTATTTGAAGGGTTTCCTGAACAACGCATCTGGGATATGATGATAGAACAAGGACTACCCGACAATGGTAAGTCTTTCCTATATGATGGTAAAACTGGTGAACGTTTTGATAACAAGGTAGTCATAGGCTATATCTATATGTTAAAGCTTAGTCACTTGATTGCTGATAAGATTCACGCGAGATCAATAGGACCATACTCCCTGGTTACACAACAGCCTCTGGGTGGTAAAGCACAGATGGGAGGACAAAGATTTGGAGAAATGGAAGTTTGGGCATTGGAGGCATATGGAGTTGCTCATATGCTACAGGAAATTCTAACAGTGAAGTCTGATGATGTCTCTGGAAGAACAAGGATTTATGAATCTATTGTTAAGGGGGAAAACCTCCTAAGATCAGGAACACCTGAGTCTTTCAATGTGCTAATTAAAGAGATGCAGGGCCTAGGACTTGATGTTCGTCCTATGGTTGTAGACGCTTAAAAAATTACGTTTTGGAGAAAATAATGTTCGGAGAAAATTCTCGAGACATTGGAGTCCTTTCTAAAGAAGGATTGTTTGATAAATTAGAGATCGGCATAGCTTCAGATATTACAATTCGAGATAAATGGTCTTGTGGAGAAATTAAAAAACCAGAAACTATAAATTATCGTACCTTTAAGCCTGAAAAGGGTGGTCTATTTTGTGAGAAAATCTTTGGTCCTACTAAAGATTGGGAATGTTGCTGCGGAAAATATAAGAAAATCAAGCATAAAGGTATTGTCTGCGATCGATGTGGAGTTGAAGTTACACTTTCAAAAGTACGTCGTGAACGTATGGCTCATATCGAATTGGCTGTTCCTATTGTTCATATCTGGTTTTTTAAAACTACTCCATCAAGAATAGGTAATGTTCTTGGAATGACTGCCTCGGATTTGGAGCGAGTCATCTATTACGAAGAATATGTAGTTATTGATCCGGGTAAAACAGACTTAACTAAAAAACAACTTCTTAATGATGCACAGTACCGTGAAGTTATTGAGAAGTGGGGTAAAGATGCCTTTGTAGCTAAGATGGGTGGCGAAGCTATTTATGACTTGCTTAAATCCGAGGATCTCCAAAGTTTACTTAAGGATTTAAAAGAGCGTTTGCGCAAAACAAAGTCTCAGCAGGCTCGAATGAAATTAGCTAAACGCCTTAAAATTATTGAGGGGTTTGTTTCTTCATCGAATCACCCTGAGTGGATGGTATTAAAAAATATTCCAGTAGTTCCACCTGATCTTCGTCCTCTTGTTCCCCTAGATGGTGGACGTTTTGCTACTTCCGATCTAAATGATCTTTATCGTCGTGTAATTAATCGTAACAACCGTCTTAAAGCAATCCTACGTTTAAAAACACCGGAAGTGATTGTGCGGAACGAAAAACGTATGTTACAAGAAGCTGTTGACGCTCTTTTTGATAACGGCCGTCATGGTCATCCTGTTATGGGTGCTGGAAATCGACCACTAAAATCCTTATCAGAAATGCTAAAAGGAAAAAACGGTCGTTTTCGCCAAAATCTTTTAGGGAAACGTGTTGACTATTCTGGACGCTCAGTAATTATTGTTGGCCCTGAATTAAAATTTAATCAATGCGGACTTCCTAAGGAAATGGCTTTAGAGTTATTTGAGCCCTTTATTATTAAAAGGCTCAAAGATCAGGGCAGTGTCTATACTATTCGTTCAGCTAAAAAAATGATCCAACGTGGAGCTCCAGAGGTTTGGGACGTTCTTGAAGAGATTATTAAAGGACATCCAGTACTTCTTAACCGAGCACCTACATTGCATCGCTTAGGAATTCAGGCTTTTGAACCTGTATTAATAGAAGGCAAGGCAATTCGTGTGCATCCCTTGGTTTGTGCAGCGTTTAATGCTGATTTTGACGGAGACCAAATGGCTGTTCATGTTCCTTTGTCTGTAGAAGCACAGTTAGAAGCTAAAGTATTAATGATGGCTCCGGATAATATTTTCCTTCCGTCTTCAGGAAAACCAGTAGCGATTCCTTCTAAAGATATGACCTTGGGATTATATTACCTGATGGCTGATCCTACCTATTTCCCCGAAGAGCATGGAGGAAAAACTAAAATCTTTAAAGATGAGATCGAAGTATTACGTGCTCTGAATAATGGAGGATTTATTGATGATATTTTCGAGTCACGTCGTGATGAAACAGGACGCGGTATCCATATTCATGAAAAAATTAAAGTGCGTATTGACGGACAAATTATTGAAACTACTCCAGGAAGAGTGTTATTTAATAGAATAGTTCCTAAAGAACTTGGTTTCCAAAACTATAGTATGCCAAGTAAACGTATCAGTGAGCTTATTTTGCAATGCTATAAAAAAGTTGGCTTAGAAGCTACTGTACGTTTTTTAGACGATCTTAAGGATCTTGGATTTATTCAAGCTACAAAAGCTGCAATCTCTATGGGACTCAAGGATGTTCGTATTCCTGATATCAAGAGTGAAATCCTTAAAGATGCTTACAATAAGGTTGCTATTGTCAAAAAACAATACGATGACGGAATTATTACAGAAGGGGAACGTCATTCTAAAACAATTAGTATTTGGACTGAAGTTTCAGATCAACTTTCTGATGCTCTTTATATTGAGATTAGTAAACAAACACGTAGTAAGCATAATCCCTTGTTCCTAATGATAGATTCCGGAGCACGAGGTAATAAATCTCAGCTGAAACAGCTAGGAGCTTTACGGGGATTAATGGCAAAACCAAATGGTGCTATTATTGAATCACCAATTACTTCGAATTTTAGAGAAGGATTGACAGTTTTAGAGTATTCTATCTCTTCACATGGTGCTAGAAAAGGTTTAGCTGATACAGCATTGAAAACAGCTGACTCTGGATATTTAACGCGGCGACTTGTAGACGTTGCTCAAGATGTTATTATCACAGAAAAAGACTGTGGTACATTAAATCACATTGAAATTTCGGCAATATGTCAAGGTTCTGAAGAACTTTTACCTCTTAAGGATCGTATTTACGGACGTACTGTAGCTGAGGATGTTTATCAACCAGGTGATAAAAGTCGATTGTTGGCTCAATCCGGAGATGTTCTCAACTCATTACAGGCAGAAGCTATCGATGATGTTGGAATAGAGATGATAAAGATTCGTTCGACATTGACCTGCGAAAGTCCTCGAGGAGTTTGTGCAAAATGTTATGGCCTCAATTTAGCTAATGGTAGATTGATAGGTATGGGTGAAGCTGTTGGTATTATTGCAGCCCAGTCAATTGGAGAGCCTGGAACTCAGCTGACAATGAGAACGTTCCATCTTGGAGGTATTGCTGCAACATCCTCAACTCCTGAGATTATTACAAATAGCGATGGTATCTTAGTCTATATGGATCTTCGTGTGGTCGAAGGACAAGAAGGCCACAATCTCGTATTGAATAAGAAAGGAGCTCTTCATATCGTCCGTGATGAAGGGCGTAACTTACATGAGTATAAAAAATTGCTCTCAACGAAATCTATAGAAAGCTTAGAAGTTTTCCCTGTAGAATTGGGAGTGAAAATTCTCATTGCAGATGGAACACCTGTTTCTCAAGGACAAAGAATAGCTGAAGTTGAACTACATAATATTCCTATTATTTGTGATAAACCAGGATTTGTGAAGTATGAAGACTTAGTAGAAGGAATCTCTACTGAAAAAGTGGTTAATAAAAATACAGAACTTGTTGAGCTGATTGTAAAGCAACATCGAGGGGAGTTACATCCTCAGATTGCCATTTATGATGATGCAGACTTCTCTGAGCTCGTAGGAACTTATGCGATTCCTTCAGGAGCAATTATCTCAGTCGAAGAAGGACAAAGAGTAGATCCAGGTATGCTCTTAGCTAGATTACCTCGTGGAGCTATCAAAACAAAAGATATTACTGGAGGCTTGCCTCGTGTTGCTGAGTTGGTAGAAGCCCGTAAGCCTGAAGATGCTGCTGAGATTGCAAAAATTGATGGTGTTGTTGATTTCAAAGGAATTCAGAAAAATAAACGCATTCTTGTTGTCTGTGATGAAATGACAGGTATGGAAGAAGAACATCTTATTCCATTAACTAAACATTTGATCGTACAACGGGGAGATAGTGTGATTAAAGGGCAACAGCTTACTGATGGTTTGGTTGTTCCTCATGAGATCCTAGAAATTTGTGGAGTTCGTGAACTTCAGAAGTATCTTGTAAATGAGGTCCAAGAAGTGTACCGTTTACAAGGTGTCGATATCAATGATAAGCATATTGAAATTATTGTTCGTCAGATGCTCCAAAAAGTACGTATTACTGACCCAGGTGATACTACACTTCTCTTTGGCGAAGATGTGAATAAGAAGGAGTTTTATGAAGAAAATCGTCGCACTGAAGAAGATGGTGGTAAGCCAGCTCAAGCTGTTCCTGTTTTATTAGGAATTACCAAAGCTTCTTTAGGTACGGAGTCATTCATATCAGCAGCTTCTTTCCAAGATACTACTCGTGTATTGACGGATGCAGCTTGTTGTAGTAAGACCGACTATCTCTTAGGATTTAAAGAAAATGTTATTATGGGTCATATGATCCCAGGAGGTACAGGTTTTGAAACTCATAAACGTATTAAGCAATACCTGGAAAAAGAACAAGAAGACCTGGTTTTCGATTTTGTTAGCGAAGCAGAGTGTGCTTGTTAATTAGGTAATAGAAAGTTTTGACAAGGAGGTTATGTCCATAACCTCCTTGATAGGAATATTTTTTTTTGTTAACGTTACCTAGAGATCAACAGTGATGCCCCAAGGTGCCTATGTCTAATCAATTTGATCAACTAAAGAAGTTGAGTACTATCGTTTGTGATAGTGGAGACCCTGAGCTAGTCAAAGCCGGAGGATCTCAAGACGCTACGACAAACCCTTCTTTGATCTTAAAAGTGGCCCAAGAGCCAAAGTTCCAAGAACTTTTAAATGAGGCTGTAGTTTGGGGAATTCGTCAGAATGGCGATGACATTCAGACCTTGTCTTTTATTTTGGACAAAATTCAAACTAACTTTGCTTTAGAAATTATTAAAAATATTCCAGGGAGAATTTCTCTTGAGATTGATGCGAGGCTTTCCTTTAATGTTGAAGCTATGGTGCAACGAGCTGTGTTTCTTTCTGAGCTGTTCGAAGCTGTAGGAGGAGATAAAAAACGTTTACTAGTGAAAATTCCTGGAACCTGGGAAGGCATTCAAGCCGTTGAATTTTTAGAGTCAAAAGGAATCGCCTGCAATGTAACTTTGATTTTTAATTTGGTTCAAGCAATTGCAGCTGCTAAGGCTAAGGCAACTCTGATCTCTCCTTTTGTTGGCCGTATTTATGATTGGTGGATTGCTGCCTATGGTGACGAAGGGTATTCTATAGATGCTGACCCAGGTGTTGCTTCGGTGTCAAATATTTATGCATACTATAAAAAGTTTAATATTCCTACGCAAATTATGGCTGCTTCTTTTCGTACAAAAGAACAGGTATTAGCATTAGCTGGTTGTGATCTCTTAACGATATCGCCCAAGCTATTAGATGAACTCAAAAAATCCCAGGACCCAGTAAAAAAACAGCTAGATCCTGTCGAAGCTAAAAAGTTAGATGTACAGCCTATAGAACTTACGGAAAGTGTTTTTCGCTTTTTAATGAATGAGGATGCTATGGCAACAGAAAAACTTGCTGAAGGAATTCGGATATTTGCAGGAGATACTCAAATTCTTGAGACTGCAATTACAGAATTTATGAAGCAAATTGCTGCAGAAGGTGCGTAATTGCTTAATAAAGTAAGCCGATTTAGGATAGCACCTTAAAGGGCAAATGAAAAATAAGATGGACTATAAATCGCAATTAGCATTTTCATGCCCTTGTTGTCACAAAGGCAATGTTTGTTTCTCGGTCTTTAACTTGGATACTACTTTAACCTGTAGTGTGTGTGCTTCTACCTATGCATTTGATTCCGTCATGCGTAATGATATTCGTCAATTTGTAGCTTTATGCAAAAGAATCCATGATGCTAACTCTATACTCGGAAGCGCTACTGTATCAGTATCAGTAGAAGATAACCAAATGGATATTCCTTTTCAATTGCTGTTTTCACGTTTTCCTGTTGTATTAAATCTATCTTTAGAGGGAAGAAAGATAATAATTAGATTTCTTTTTGATGCTTTAAATAAAACTATTCTACATCAAGAAAGCGATCTTGTTTCTTAAATCCTTATTTTCCTTTTTTTTCATTTTGTAGGGCCTTTAAAGCCTTTTCAAGGATAGCATCTCCTGAGACAGCCTCTTTGCCACCATTAATTTGGAATGAGGAGACTACTTTTAAAAAGATAAATGAAAGTTCAGCATAGTCATCTAAAGTTGCTGTGCTTGTAAAAATGTAAGCTGTATGGTTGATCACAGCTGTAGCTTGTAAGCAAAATACTCGTCCCCAAGAAGAATTTTTTTCTGTTTTAATGATACTAAATTTTCCATTAGGAGAGTCGATTTGGGTGAATATTTCAGATTCTAAAGTCATCTCATTAGCTTTATGGTAGGCTAGTACCTCTTCTATGTATTCTTGAGAAGACTTTCCTGTGATTTCTTGTGCAATATTAATTGTAGGAGTGAGATTCCCTTTACCTTTCCCTATAAAGAGCACATCTAATTTTTCTGGAAGTTGTGTTTTGTCATCAATACATTGCCAGAAGGAAGGAATATTAACGCTGTAGTTTTCTCCTAAATAAGGAACCCATTGCATAGGAGCATATGAGGGTTTTTTTTCAAATTGTCCTGTTTTTTGGCGTGCAGCTGTTCTTGTTTTATAACGAGATATACTTGCACGAGTTGCTGCTGAAGATCTGCTCCTATAAGTTCTTGTCCCTTTAGTTTTCTTTAATGAAGAGCGTTGTTTTGAGTGAGATTTAGGAGTTTGCGTTCTTATTGGAGCTGCACAAATAGAAAACTGAACTAGAATAAAGGTAAGAAGAATAAGAAATCTCATAAAAATCATATAATTAATTTTACATAAAATGGGAAATCGCAAGCATGCACCCCAGTTTTTCTTTCTTATACAAGATTGTATCGTTTTCAGAGAAATATTCCTAATAGGGATCTTTAATCATTCAGGATATCTGTGAAGGATTTAAACAAAGGTATAACCAGAGTTATTTTCTAATCTCCTAGACTAGGGCATCTTATACGTGTTCTTTTTTCAACTATATAGCAACAAAGAGCTCTTTACTTTCAAAGATCAAAAAGGTTGTGTTCTAAAATGTCTCTCTGACCTGTTCCTTAATTTGTGGATAAGTTGAATTAAATGGGAGAATGACATAAACTCCTGGATTAGTGAAATCAGAATAATATCTTTTTAGTTAAATTTCTTTTTTAAAAGAATAAGCGGTAAAATGTTATGCCGAATCTTAGTGCTAGTGATAAGCTTAAGCAAATCTGTGATGCTTTGCGTTTAGAGACTTTAAAACCTGCAGAAGAAGAGGCTGCGGCGTTATTACATAATGCTAAAGAACAAGCTAAAAGAATTATACAAGACGCTCAAGAGGAATCTAAGAGAATTCTTGAGACTGCCGAAGAGAAAGCTCATCAAAAGCTAAAACAAGGCGAAGTTGCTTTAAATCAAGCAGGGAAACGCTCTTTAGAAGCGCTGAAACAAGCTGTAGAGAATAAAATCTTTAAAGAGTCTTTAGTGGAATGGTTAGAGCACGTGACTTCAGATCCTGATGTTGCTGCGAAATTAATACAAGCTTTAATTCATGCTCTAGAAAGTCAAGGGGTTGCAGGAAATCTCATGGCTTATATAGGAAAACATGTGAGCCCTCGAGCTGTTAATGAACTTCTTGGTAAGGCTGTAACAGCAAAGTTGCGTAAAAAAAGTGTAGTTGTTGGGAACTTTATTGGTGGCGTTCAGTTAAAAGTTGAAGAGAAGAATTGGGTTCTTGATCTTAGTTCTTCTGCTCTTGTAGAGATTTTCACGCGTTATTTACAGAAAGATTTTCGCGAAATGATTTTTCAAGCGCCATGACTTTATTAAAGTCATGTAAAGATCTTCTCAAAGTTTAAAATTGTCGTCATGACTCAATATTATTTTTTATCTTCATTTTTGCCTCCGCAGTTATCAGAATCCCCACCAGTATTCTCCATTTCAGATTTAGATGACTTGCTTTATTTAAACCTTTCAGAACAAGATTTATGTCATTATACTCTTCTTAAACGTTTCTTTGACTTTGAAAACTTCGCTTTTTTTTGGTCTGGTAAGTCTCTTCCCTTCTCGTTTGGAGAGGTAACTCAGGAAAACGTAGAGTGGATGCTTTCTTTTGAGCAGTGGTCTGATGACAGTGATTTTGAAGATTTTTTTAAAGATTTTCTAATGATTTATAAAACCCCAGAAGATCGTTTAAACCATTTTTCAGACCTATTTAGGGAATTTCTTTCGTACCACCAAACGAATTCTTCAAAGTTTCTCCAAGACTATTTTACATTCCAACAACAGCTGCGTGTTGTATTAGCAGGGTTTCGAGCTAGAGTTTTGCATATGGATGTTTCTTATATACTAAGAAATGAAGATAGTTCCGATCCTGTTGTTCTTAAGGTGCTAATGCAAAAAGATTCACCAAACTATGAGCTCCCCCAAGAGTTTTCTGATTTACAGGTAGTTTTGGACGATTATGGACGCTTACCTCACACACTTAATCGTGCACTTTCTTTATATCAGTTTCATAAACTAGAGGGGTTTTATTGTGACTCCTATTTTGATGGGAATGTAATTTTAGCAAGATCTGCTGCGTATATGTTTGCTATTCGTAATAGCCTCGCAAATATTGAAAAAGGAAGAGAAATGATTAATCAGTTAGAAAAGGCAATTAAATGGTAATGATTTCAGAACAAACAGCCCAAGGACATGTTATAGAGGCTTACGGGAATTTGTTGCGTGTACGTTTTGATGGATATGTTAGACAAGGTGAAGTTGCCTATGTTCATGTGGATGATACCTGGTTAAAAGCCGAAGTTATCGAAGTTGCTGATCAAGAAGTTAAGATTCAGGTCTTTGAAGATACTCAAGGCGTTTGTAGAGGAGCCCTTGTTACTTTTTCAGGACATCTACTAGAAGCAGAGTTAGGGCCTGGTTTGCTTCAGGGAATTTTTGATGGGCTTCAGAATCGTTTGGAGGTTGTTGCTAAGGATAGCTCCTTCTTGCAAAGAGGCAAGTATGTTAATGCAATTTCTGAGGAGCTATTATGGAACTATTATCCTGTAGCCACTGTTGGAGATACTTTAAGACGTGGAGACATATTAGGAACAGTCCCTGAAGGGCGATTTACTCATAAGATTATGGTTCCCTTTTCTTGCTTTCAAGAAGTTACCTTGACTTGGGTAATTTCTGAAGGCACGTATAATGCTCATACTGTCGTAGCAAAAGCTCGAGATGCTTCTGGTAAAGAATACTCCTTCACTATGGTCCAAAGATGGCCAATTAAACAAGCTTTTATCGAAGGAGAAAAAATTCCTGCACATAAAATCATGGACGTGGGTTTACGTATCCTAGATACCCAAATTCCAATATTGAAAGGGGGAACTTTTTGTACACCAGGACCTTTCGGAGCAGGAAAAACAGTTTTACAACACCATTTATCTAAGTATGCTGCTGTAGATATTGTTATTTTGTGTGCATGTGGAGAACGTGCTGGTGAAGTTGTTGAAGTATTGCAAGAGTTTCCTCATCTCATAGATCCGCACACAGGGGGATCTTTGATGCATAGAACATGTATTATTTGTAATACATCATCAATGCCTGTAGCTGCCCGAGAATCTTCCATTTATTTGGGTGTGACGATTGCAGAATACTATCGTCAGATGGGATTAGATATTTTGCTTTTAGCAGACTCTACATCTCGATGGGCACAGGCTCTTAGAGAGATTTCAGGACGTCTTGAAGAAATTCCCGGAGAAGAAGCTTTTCCTGCATATCTATCTTCTAGAATAGCTGCTTTTTATGAGCGTGGAGGTGCTATGAGAATGAAAGACGATTCTGAAGGATCTTTAACTATATGTGGAGCTGTCTCTCCAGCAGGAGGGAATTTTGAAGAGCCGGTAACTCAATCTACGTTAGCTGTGGTTGGAGCATTCTGTGGACTTTCAAAGGCACGAGCTGATGCTCGTAGATACCCTTCAATAGATCCCTTGATTTCTTGGTCAAAATATTTGAATCAAGTAGGACAAATTTTAGAAAAGAAGATTGCTGGTTGGGGTGATTCTGTAAAAAAGGCAGCACATTTTTTAGAGAAAGGTTCAGAAATCGGTAAACGCATGGAAGTTGTAGGTGAAGAAGGAATTTCTATGGAAGATATAGAGATTTACTTAAAGTCTGAGCTTTATGATTTTTGTTACCTTCAACAGAACGCGTTTGATCCTGTAGATTGTTACTGCCCTTTTGAAAGGCAGATAGAGCTATTTTCATTAATCAGTCGTATTTTTGAGGCTAAATTTATTTTCGACGGGCCTGATGATGCGAGAAGCTTTTTCCTTGAGTTGCAAAGTAAGATAAAGACATTAAATGGACTAAAATTCCTTTCAGAAGAATACGAAGAAAGTAAAGAGGTCATCATTAGGCTATTGGAAAAAACCATAGTACAAATGGCGTAAAGGCATGCAGACAATATATACAAAAATTACTGATATTAAAGGCAATTTAATTACTGTACAAGCGGAAGGAGCTCGATTAGGAGAGCTTGCTACAATAGTGAGATCGGACGGAAGGTTTTCCTATGCTTCAGTACTGCGTTTTGATATTAAAAAAGTAACTCTCCAGGTTTTTGGGGGTACATCAGGATTATCTACAGGAGATCATGTTACTTTCTTAGGAAGACCTATGGAGGTGATTTTTGGCAGCTCGTTATTAGGAAGACGATTGAATGGTATAGGCAAACCTATTGATAACGAAGGAGAATGTTTCGGAGAGCCTATAGAGATTGCTACACCAACATTTAATCCTGTTTGTCGTATTGTTCCTAGGAGTATGGTGAGAACCAATATTCCTATGATTGATGTATTCAATTGCCTGGTAAAATCACAAAAAATTCCTATTTTTTCTTCTTCTGGAGAACACCATAATGCTTTGTTAATGCGTATTGCTGCACAAACAGATGCTGATATTGTTGTGATTGGTGGGATGGGGCTTACATTCGTGGATTATAGTTTCTTTGTCGAAGAATCTAAGAAGCTTGGTTTTTTAGATAAATGTGTCATGTTTATCCATAAGGCTGTAGATGCTCCTGTAGAATGTGTTTTAGTCCCTGATATGGCTCTTGCATGTGCAGAGAAGTTCGCTGTAGAAGAAAAAAAGAATGTCTTAGTCTTGCTGACAGATATGACAGCCTTTGCTGACGCTCTGAAAGAGATTTCTATCACGATGGATCAGATACCTGCAAATCGTGGATACCCAGGTTCTCTATATTCTGACTTGGCTTTACGCTATGAAAAAGCTGTAGAAATTGCAGATGGAGGATCTATTACTTTAATTACTGTCACGACGATGCCTGGCGACGATATTACGCATCCTGTTCCTGATAATACTGGATACATTACAGAAGGCCAGTTCTATTTAAAAAATAATCGTATAGATCCTTTTGGTTCTCTTTCGCGATTGAAACAACTCGTCATCGGTAAAGTCACTCGCGAAGATCATGGTGATCTTGCTAACGCTTTAATCCGCCTTTACGCTGATTCTCGTAAAGCTATCGAAAGAATGGCTATGGGGTTTAAGCTCTCTAATTGGGATAAGAAGTTACTTGCATTTTCACAGCTCTTTGAAACTCGTTTAATGAGTTTAGAGGTAAATATTCCTTTAGAAGCAGCTTTAGATATTGGTTGGAAAATTCTTGCTCAAAGTTTTACTTCTGAAGAAGTAGGAATTAAAGCGCAGTTAATAAATAAGTATTGGCCTAAAGCATGTCTGTCCAAGTAAAATTAACAAAAAATGCGTTTCGATTAGAAAAACAAAAATTAGCACGTTTACAAATGTACCTTCCAACCTTAAAGCTTAAGAAAGCTTTACTACAGGCTGAGGTCCAAAATGCTGTTCGAGAAGCCGAAGCGTATGAAACAGCTTGTGTTGAGGCTTATAATCGTATTTATGCTTTTGCAGAGTTGTTTAGCATTCCTCTTTATACGAATTGTGTGGAGAAGAGCTTCGAGATTCAAAGTATAGATAAAGATTATGAGAACGTAGCTGGAGTTGAAGTTCCTATAGTTCGGAATATAAGAGTAACACCCGTATCATATTCTCTTTTGGAGACTCCTATATGGCTAGATACTATGCTTTCAGCATCAAAAGAACTTGTTATTGGTAAAATAATGGCAGAAGTTACTAAAGAGCGACAACAGATCTTAGAGGAAGAATTACGCGCAGTCACAATTCGAGTGAATTTATTTGAAAAGAAACTTATTCCTGAAACTATGAAGATACTTAAGAAGATTTCGGTGTTCTTAAGTGACCGTAGTATCACAGATGTAGGTCAAGTTAAAATGGCGAAAAAGAAGATAGAACTCCGGAAAATAAGGGGGAGCGAGTGCGTTTAGATATACATAAGTATCTCTTTATTGGACGCGATAAAGCGGACTTTTTTTTTGCGAGTAGAGAGCTTGGTATTATAGAATTTATCTCTAAAAAACATCGTATTATCACAGAAGAGGGCCGCCGTTTTGTAGAGTGTTTAAAAGTATTTAATCATCTACAAGAAGAGTATTCTTTAGAAACTTTGGAATTTATTACAGACCCAGACATTTCAGTTGCTGAGATACTAGATGAGGTCCTTACTTTAAACAAAGAGATAAAAGAACTTACAGAAATTGTAAAGGCATTAAGAAAAGAAATTGTTAGAGTAAAACCCTTAGGAGTCTTCTCTTCTTTAGAAATAAAAGAATTTTTTAAGAAAACTGGAATTTCTTTTCGGTTTTTCTATAGGACACATAAAGATAATCAAGATCTCGAAGAGGATCTTCCTAACGTCTTTTATCTTTCTACAGCTTATAATTTTGATTATTATGTAGTTCTTGGAGTAGTGGATCTCCCTAAAGATATTTATACAGAAATAGAAGCACCAAGATCTGTTAATGAACTTCAGCTAGATTTGGCTAATCTTCAGCGTGAAATTAGAAACAGATCAGACCGTCTCTGTGATCTCTATGTCTATCGTAAAGAGATCTTGCGCGGTCTCTGCGCCTATGATAATGAACAACGACTTCATCAAGCTCAAGAGTGCTGTGAAGAGTTGTTTGAGGGCCAATGTTTTGCTGTAACTGGTTGGGTCATTGTCAAGAAAATGCAAGAATTACAAGACTTGTGTGACCGTTATCAAATCTATATTGAAAGAGTCCCGGTAGATCCTGATGAGATTATTCCGACATACCTCGAGAATAAAGGCGCCGGAATGATGGGAGAAGATCTCGTGCAGATCTATGATACTCCAGCATATTCTGATAAAGATCCTTCAACTTGGGTATTTTTTGCCTTCGTACTCTTTTTTTCTATGATTGTTAATGATGCTGGGTACGGCTTACTATTTTTAGCTTCTTCTCTCATTTTTTCTTGGAAGTACCGTCTTAAAGTGAAATTCTCGAAACATCTGTCCCAGATACTTAAGATGACCGCTATTTTAGGCCTGGGTTGTATATGTTGGGGGACGATGACAACATCATTTTTCGGAATTACTTTTAGTAGAACCAGTCTTCTTAGAGAATACTCTATGACCCATCTTCTTGCTTTAGAAAAAGCGAAATATTATTTAGAGACTCGTCCTAAAGCCTATAAAGAACTGACAAATGAATATCCCTCTTTAAAAGCGATTAAAGATCCAAAATTATTTTTGCTTGCTACAGAAACAGGAAGTAGAAACACAGAGTCCCGTGCTGTAGTGTACGATAAGTTTATAGATAATATACTTATGGAACTTGCATTGTTGGTTGGCGTGATTCACCTTTCTCTAGGAATGTTCCGTTATCTTCGTTATCGTTATTCTGGTATTGGTTGGATCATTTTCATGGTTGGCGCCTATCTTTATGTACCAGTCTATCTAGGTGCTGTATCCTTGATTCATTATCTTTTCCATGTTCCCTATGAATTAGGAGGACAACTAGGGTATTACGGCATGTTTAGTGGTATAAGCCTTGCTGTTGTATTAGCAATCATACAGAAAGGTTGGCGTGGAATTGAGGAGATTATTTCTGTAATACAGGTATTTTCTGACGTTCTTTCTTATTTGCGTATTTATGCTTTAGGACTTGCTGGCGCTATGATGGGAGCAACATTTAACCAAATGGGGGCAAGGTTGCCTATGCTTCTTGGTTCTATAGTGATTCTTCTTGGTCATTCTGTGAACATTATCCTTTCTATTATGGGAGGAGTTATTCATGGACTCAGGTTAAATTTTATCGAGTGGTATCACTATAGTTTTGATGGAGGAGGACGTCCCTTACGTCCCCTAAGAAAACTCGTTTGTCATGAAGATACTGAGGCTTCAGGGGATTCACTTAGATAATAATTCAGTAGTTTGATAAACTTCTCCTGTCTTTGAGAGAGAAGTACGAAAGAAATTTTGTCAAGATCGTATTTGTTCTAAAGGGATTTGAGAAGGGAGCATGAGGTAAGTATGATTGATTTGTCTGTTGTTGGGCCTGCTTTGGTTTTGGGGCTAGCTATGATTGGGAGTGCCATAGGTTGTGGTATTGCTGGTGTAGCTTCACATGCAGTAATGTCTCGTATAGATGAAGGACATGGGAAGCTTATAGGAATGTCTGCGATGCCCTCTTCTCAGTCTATCTATGGGTTTATTTTAATGTTGCTCATGCAATCAGCAATAAAAAATGGAACGCTATCCGCAGCTGGTGGAATTGCAATAGGCTTATCTGTTGGAGCTGCTCTTTTATTATCTTCGATTATGCAGGGGAAGTGCTGTGTAAGTGGAATTCAAGCTTACGCTCGTTCTTCCTCAATATATGGGAAATGTTATGCAGCGATTGGAATTGTCGAATCATTTGCATTGTTTGCTGTTGTTTTTGCGTTACTACTGCTCTAAGATCATATTTATACTTCTATTGCTGTTATCAGTAATAAGTTTAGTTTGCTTATTCGGTTGTTCTGAACCTTCATTGTCTTCTTTTACGGAATATGTGGGTCCAGAACATAGCGCAGCAGCCCAACTCAATATTGAACAGAGTTGTGTTGATGAGATCTTCGGACAGCAGGTCGTTGTTACCTGGAGCCTTCCCTCTCGTATGAGGAGATGCCTTCCGTTAACCCTGTATCTATGGGTGTACTACGGGAATGGTAAAGTAGAAAAACTAACCTATGAGGTAAATCAAAGTGCAGGCTATCGAGTTTATTGCCTTAAGGGGTTGGAATACAAAGAATTTCAGGGAATTATCTCCTATCGTGTAGCATTATATAGCGGGAATCAAGAGATCGTGAGCAGACGTCACCATCTTTGGATGGAGGTGATTTCCCTAGACTCTCCTTAGATAGAGAAGAATCAAGGCATAAATGTCTTTAGCCAAATTAGCAAAAGAGAAACGACTGAGTTTTCTAAGCCCTGAGTTTAGAAAAAAATAGGTACAGATCATAAGTTGGAATTAAAAACCATGAAAGTAGAAGACTTTCCAAAAGCATATGACTTTAAAGCTATAGAACCCGAACTATATGTTTTCTGGGAAAAGAAAGGAATGTTCCAAGCGGAAGTTGCGAGTGACAAACCTCCCTATTGTGTGATCATGCCACCTCCGAATGTGACTGGGGTTTTGCATATGGGCCACGCCCTTGTCAATACTCTTCAAGATATTCTTGTGCGTTACAAACGCATGTCTGGATTTGAAGTGTGCTGGATTCCAGGGACTGATCATGCAGGAATTGCTACCCAGACTGTAGTAGAAAGGCATCTTCAAGCTACGGAAGGTAAGCGCCGTACTGACTATAGTCGAGAAGAGTTTTTAAAACATGTTTGGACCTGGAAAGAAAAGAGTGAGGGAGTGATTCTTTCGCAACTCCGACAGTTGGGCTGTTCTTGTGATTGGAATAGGAAGCGTTTTACCATGGATCCTCTTGCTAATCGTGCAGTAAAAAAGGCTTTCAAAGCTCTATTTGATAATCGTTATATTTACCGTGGATACTACCTTGTTAATTGGGATCCTATTCTGCAAACAGCTCTTGCTGATGATGAGGTAGAATATGAAGAAAAGGACGGTTGGCTTTACTACATTAGTTATCGTATTGTAGATTCTAATGAAACTATTGTTGTAGCAACTACAAGACCTGAAACATTATTAGGTGATACTGCAATTGCAGTATCACCTAGTGATCCGCGTTATGCATCTTGGATTGGTGCGAGTGTAGAGGTTCCTTTCGTAAATCGTCAAATCCCTATCATTGGAGACGCCTCTGTAGATCCCACTTTTGGAACAGGAGCTGTCAAGATCACTCCTGCTCATGATAAAGATGATTACCTTATGGGGATTCACCATAATTTACCTAGCATTAATATCCTGACTCCCTGTGGGAGGATTAACGAAAATGGCGGTATTTTTTCTGGAATGACTAAGGAAAAGGCTCGGGAAGAGATTCTTCTGGCTTTAGAAAAGCAAGGGCTTTTTATAAGAAAGGAGCCCTACAAACTTCGTGTTGGTGTTTCTTATCGATCGGGCGCTGTAATCGAACCCTATCTTTCTAAACAATGGTTTATCTCAGTATCAGAATTCCGTGGAGTTTTGCGAGAGCTTGTTGAAAATAAGGATATTAAGATTTTTCCTAATGACTTTGAAAAAAATTATCTCTCTTGGGTCAATCATCTTCGGGATTGGTGTATTAGCAGACAGTTGTGGTGGGGACACCGTATTCCTGTTTGGTATCACAAAGATGATGAAGAACGTATTCTCTGTTATGATGGAGAAGGTGTTCCTGAAGAGGTGGCACAAGATCCTGATGCCTGGTATCAGGATCCTGATGTTCTAGATACATGGTTTTCTTCAGGTTTATGGCCGTTGACATGCTTAGGGTGGCCTGATGCAAAGTCTCCAGATTTGAATAAATTTTATCCCACCGCTGTACTAGTTACGGGGCATGACATTCTCTTTTTCTGGGTAACACGCATGGTATTGTTATGTTCTTCAATGACAGAAAAAAAGCCATTTTCTGAGGTGTTCTTACATGGATTAATATTTGGAAAGTCTTATAAACGTTATAACGAATTCGGTGATTGGTCCTATATTTCTGGTAAGGAGAAGCTTGCCTATGATATGGGAGAAAAACTTCCTAGTGATGTTATTGCTAAATGGGAAAAACTCTCTAAGTCTAAGGGGAATGTCATAGATCCTTTAGAAATGATAGCTACTTATGGTACAGATGCTGTACGCCTGGCCCTATGTTCTTGTGCAAATCGTGGTGAGCAAATAGATCTTGATTATAGGTTGTTCGAAGAGTACAAGCACTTCGCGAATAAGATATGGAACGGAGCCAGATTTATTTTTAGTCATATCTCGGATCTCCAAGTAGAAGAGCTCCTTATCGGTATTGATCAGAGTGCCCTAGGTCTTGAAGATTTCTATATTTTAGATGGTTTTAATCACCTTATTTGTCAGCTTGAGGAAGCTTATGCGACTTATGCCTTTGATAAAGTAGCAAGTTTAGCTTATGAGTTTTTCCGTAATGATCTTTGCTCTACTTATATTGAGATAATTAAACCAGTACTCTTGAGTACACAGGAAAATGAATTTGCTAAAGTTATAAAACGTAAATTGCTTGCTGTTCTTCTTCTCAATGTATTAGGAGTTCTGCATCCTGTAGCTCCTTTTATTACAGAATCTTTATTTTTAAGGTTAAAGGATACATTAGGCAAGATTCCCGAAGGAAAGGGTGATGCAATTACAAGTCATGCTGTGAATATGCTACGCTCTCGTGCCTGTATCGAATGTCCATATCCTAAGATTTTTGATATAGAAATGCCTAAAGATCTTAAAGAGTCTTTTGTCTTGGCTCAGCGTCTAGTTTATACTATTAGAAATATTCGTGGAGAAATGCAACTTGATCCTCGTTTACAACTCAAGGCCTTTATTATTTGTTCTGAAGATATCCATATCCAAAACTATATTCCTATTCTCCAGGCATTGGGGGGACTAGAGTCTATAGAACTTTTGGATAAAGAACCGGAAAAAATGCTATATAGTTTCGGTGTCATTGATAATATTCGTCTTGGAATTTTTGTTCCCAAAGAGCATTTAATTAAGGAGAAAACACGTTTAGAAAAAGAAAGACTTAGATTAGAGGGGATAGTAGAAAATTTAGAGCGCTTATTAGGTGATGAAAATTTTTGTCAGAAGGCAAATCCGAGTCTTGTAAATATCAAGAGAGAAGCTTTAAAAAATAATCGTGTAGAATTACAGAGTATTCTTGATAAGCTTATGTCGTTTTCCTAGAACCAAAAGGGCTGATGTTTGGAGCGCTATGATATTCTCAGAATTATTGGGAAGGGAGGGATGGGTGAAGTATATCTTGCTTATGACCCAGTGTGCTCTCGTAAAGTAGCTCTTAAAAAAATTCGTGAAGATCTTGCAGAAAATCTGTTATTAAAAAAACGCTTTTTGCGAGAAGCTAGAATTGCTGCTGATCTGGTACATCCTGGAGTTGTCCCCGTCTATACTATTTACAGTGAGAAAGATCCCGTATATTACACTATGCCCTATATTGAGGGCTATACCCTGAAAACCTTATTAAAGAGCGTTTGGCAGAAAGAATCTTTATCTAAGGAATTAGCAGAAAAAACTTCTGTAGGGGCATTGCTATCCATATTTTATAAGATTTGTTCCACTATAGAATATGTCCATTCTCGGGGTATTCTTCATCGTGATCTTAAGCCTGATAATATTCTTCTAGGTCTCTTTAGTGAAACTGTCATTTTAGATTGGGGAGCCGCAGTTGCTCATGGGGAAGAAGAAGGTCTTCTTAATCTAGATATTAGAAAAGAAGAACTCTTCTCTTCCAAAATGACAATTCCAGGTAGGATTGTTGGGACTCCAGATTATATGGCTCCTGAAAGGCTTCTTGGTTATCCTGCTTCTGAAGGTACAGATATTTATGCATTGGGAGTTATTCTCTATCAGATGCTCACGCTCTCTTTCCCCTATAGAAGGAAGAAAGGAAACAAAATTGTTGTCGGTAGCCACCAGGAGATTCCACCTCCCAGGGAAGTTGCTCCCTATCGAGAAATCCCTGGATTTCTCTCTGGTGTAGTTATGAGAGCATTAGCTTCAGATCCAAAAGCACGTTATTCTTCAGTAACAGAACTGAAAGAAGATATAGAGAGTCATTTGAAAGGCAGTCCTAAATGGACTTTAACAACAGCATTATCGCCTAAAAAATCTTGTAGTTGGAAGCTAAACGAACCTATTTTACTTTCTAAGTACTTTCCAATGTTAGAAGTATCACCAGCATCATGGTATAATCTCGCGATCTCTAATAGCGAAGGTTTTGCTGAGATCCGCTTAGAATATACTATTGCTAAAAAGGGGCTTACTCAGGGTTTTGGAATTCTACTCCCAACTTCAGAGAATGCTTTAGGTCGAGATTTTTATTATGGTTACGGCTTTTGGCTCCATATTAAAGCTACAACTTTGTCAGTATCTTTAGTGAAAAATAGCTTGGAAATTCAGAGGTATTCTCAAGATTTAAACTGTGATAAGGATAATTTCTTGGTAACTTTAGAAAGGCATAATCATGGCTTGTCTTTGTTCATTGATAATGTCGCTTGGCTTATCCATATGAATTACTTACCAAGCCGTGGTGGACGAGTAGCTATTATAGTTCAAGATATGGAAGATATCCTTGGAGATATAGGTATTTTTGAAAGTAGTGGTTCTTTGTGTGTCAGCTGTCTCGCTGTTCCTGATGCTTTTCTTTCAGAAAAGTTATATGATCGTGCTTTGGTTCTTTATCAGAGAATAGCAGAATCTTTTCCAGGACGTAAGGAAGGTTGTGAAGCGAGATTTCGAGCAGGAATTACTATTTTAGAAAAGGCATTTACAAATAATGAAGAACATGAATTTGCTCTAGCTATTGAAGAATTTTCAAAGTTGCATCACGGTGTTGCTGCTCCGTTAGAATATCTTGGTAAGTCTTTAGTATATCAGAGACTTCAAGAATACAATGAAGAAGTCAAAAGTCTGCTGTTAGCATTGAAGCGTTACTCAGAGCATCCTGAAATTTTCAGGATTAAAGACCATGTAGTATACCGATTACACGAGAGTTTTTATAAGCGTCATCGGCTTGTTCTAGTGTTCATGATACTAGTATTACAAGTAGCTCCACAAGCAATTACTCCTGGGCAAGAAGAAAAGTTCCTGTTTTGGTTGGAGGATAAATCTAGAGGAACGCTATTTTGTAGACTTGATCCTACTTCCTTAGAGTGTCGTTCTTCTAAGATGGAATTATTTTTGAGTTATTGGTCGGGATTTACGCTTCATCTTACTAGTTTATTTCATAGGGCTTGGGATCAGAGAGATGTTAGAGCTCTTATTGAAATTTTGTATGTTGCCTGTGATCTTAATCAATGGGAGTTTTTAAACTCTTGTATTCACATAATTAGAGAATCTCTTCAGAGTAAGCAATCTTTAGAAGAAATGGCAGAGGTTTCTTTACAGGAGTTAACAGAATTTCTTTTTGCTCTTCAGAATATTCATGAGAAGAAAGATGCAACAGTAGTGTTTTCTTCTAGCAATAACCTCTCACCGATACTCCTTGTCTATATATTCGATCTTTTTGCTAATCGCGCTCTTATGGAATCTTGTGGAGAAGCTATCTTAGAGGCTGTGAGTATCATTCGACCTAAAGTTTCTAATAAATTTTATAATGATTACTTTTTAAATCATGAAATTCGAGCTCACCTTTGGAAGCATAATGAAAAGAATGTAAAAGAACTTCTTCAGAACTATACAAAAGAGCAATTTATAGATGATCAACAAGAAGTTTTCATTCTTTATGGGTGTTACCTTGCTCTTACACAAGGTCATGAATCTGCAGTAAAACATTTCGATACTTGCAATGAAGATCGGATTTCCCCCTTTTCTCTATTAGCTAGAGATTATAGGCTCTTAGGTCTTCCGAAAGATTCTCTTAGTTACCAAGAACGTCGGTTGTTATTAAGACAAAAGTTCCTTTATTTTCACTGTCTTAAAAACAAGAAAGAGCGAGACTCTTCTCAGAAAATCTATCATCTTTTGGACGAAGAATTTCAGCTTTAAGTGTTTAGTAATTATTAGTAACCTAATTTTTCTATCTAAAATGTTTCTAGATTTTAGGTTTATAGGTAAAATTAATCTCTAGGGACATATTTTTTTAACAAAGAGCTTTCGTTCAGATAAATATCTTTAGGAGGCCCAGCAAAGAGAAGTTTTCCTCCTTGTTTCCCTGATCCAGGGCCTATTTCTATAAGGTAGTCAGCACATTTTAATAATTCTACATCGTGATCTATATAGATTATCGAGTGACCAGCAGCTACAAGTGATTTAAGCTTTTCTGGAAGAAGTTGTTTCCTTTTCAGATCTAAAGAAGTAAATAGCTCGTCAATTAAAAACAGAGTGGGGAATTGTGGAGGTTGGTAGAGGAAATAAGCCACCTTTAGTGCTGTTTTTTCACTTATAGATAAGGAAGCTAAGTTTTGACCAATAGGAAGGTAACCAAGACCTATCTCAAGAAGTGCTTTTATCGGTTTCTGTATTTTTTTAATAAAAGGGAATAGGGTCGCTATAGTTTCAATTGGAGTATGGAGAAGCTCACCAAAATGCTTACCTTCATACAAGACTTCTTGAGCAAGGGG
Source organism: Chlamydia serpentis (assembly GCF_900239945.1). Lineage (NCBI taxonomy): Bacteria > Pseudomonadati > Chlamydiota > Chlamydiia > Chlamydiales > Chlamydiaceae > Chlamydia > Chlamydia serpentis. The sequence goes on from NZ_LT993738.1 coordinate 95,969, forward strand.
TTGGATGCGAAATCCTGAGCATGTAGGGCAGGGGCGCTTTTCTAAAGCATAGAAAGCTCGATCAACCAATTGATATCCAAGTCCTTGACAATCTATACATTGTCCTTGTTTTGTATTTGTACTGAACATACTAGCGGAGATATTCAAGGCTTTAGCTTGCATAAGCGAAGCGTAGAAAGATCTTAAGGATGGGGCAATATCAAAATATGTGCTGATATCAGAACGTTGAGATGAGGCTATGGGATGAGAATCAATAACTAGAATATTTGAAAAATTTCTAGTTCCTTGTGAAAGTAGGACTTCTGCTTGTTTTTTAAATCCCTCTAAGAGTAAGGATGTTTTTCCAGATCCAGAAATTCCTCCAATTGCAACCAAAGAATGTAGGGGAGCGGATACTTTTAAGTTTTGAATATGGTATATCGACAGATTAACCTTTAAAGTAGAATTTAATGCTACTTTAGAGTTTGCGTTTGTTTTAGAGGGAAATACTTTTTTAGCACTACTAGAATTAGAATTTGATTTAGGAAGAACTTCCACATCACAATCAACTAGAAACCCTCCTTTAGGTCCTGATCCAGGGCCTAAAGATATTGTATAGTCAGCATAGGGTACTAAAGTATAGGAGCGATCTGTAGCGATGACTGTATTATGATTTGCTATAAGTTCTTTGAATAAACGAATAATGATAGGAAGATCTTCAGGATGTAGTCCAGAAAGAGGTTCCTCAAATAAGTACACAATATTTGTTAAATTCGTAGAAATCTTTTTTGCGAGGTGTAGGCGATAACTCTCACCGTCACTGAGAGTATCTTGTCTTTGCCCGAGAGTAATATAGTCTAGTCCTACTTTCGTAATGAAAGTCAGTCGATTCATAAGATCTTGGACAATACTTTTTGTGTCGTTGGTCTCTATATCTTTTAGGAAAGAGTATAAGAATGCTGTATCTTGCTCATAAATATCTAGGAGAGATGTTTCCCCTATGCGGATATGACGAGCATAATCGTTTAGTCCTGAGCCTTTACATGAAGGACAGGGGATAGGAAAAAGAAGCGGTTTAAGTAAAGGAGCAGCGACTTCCATATCCAGCTGATCCTGAAGAAGGGTATTCATGCCTAGAAATTCTGAGGAACCTTTGCACAATATTTGAAAAGTTTCTGAAGTTAGGGAACCCAGAGGTTTAGAAGAAGAAATATTGGCAAGTTTTAGAAGATGTTCTAGAGATTGCATTGAGCTATTTGGAAAGAATAAATTGCAAAGTTCCAGCGGAGTGTAATCAGCGAATTTATCTTGATGATGCTCTAGAGAAATTCTTAAGATCTGACTAGTACCCCCACATTGATGACAACGACCTTCAGGATGATCGCAAGAAAGAAGTTCATGTGTGACTTCGGGATAGGTTCTTCCCTCAAGGTCCTTCCAGCCTAAAGAATATGACAACTCAAGAGTCTCCTCTCCGTCAAGAATATACATCTGGATTTTTGAAGATAGCGAAAAAGCAACTGATAATGCTGAAAACAAAGCAGAAACATGCCTTAGAGAGATCTTAAGGTGTTGTATCACTAGAGAAGGTGATGTTAGATCTTTCGGAAGTTTTTGATCTAAATCATAGATATTTCCCTGAGAATATAACTTTAAAAACCCTTCTTTCTGTTTTGCTTGAAGAAAGAGATTAAGATCAGTATCACTAGGGATCGGAGAAGTGATAGTAACGTAGTGATCCTCGTAATTTTTAAGTAATGTATCAATAATCGTTTGGCTTGAAATTTTAAAGAGTTTTTCTCCTGTAACTGGAGAAAAAGGTTCTCCTAATATAGCGAAGAGCTTTTCCAAGCTGTTACTTAATCCTAAAGCCGAGGCTAATGTGTGATGGGAGTGATTGCGGGAGGTACATTTTCTTACAGAAATAACAGGAGAAAGTCCTTTGACTTCCCCTACATGAGGTAGAGGGGTTTCCTTAAGCAGGCCTTGTCGAATATAAGTAGGAAAGAGTTCAGCATAGGCAATATTTCCTGAGGCATAAAGGATATCAAAGACTAAAGAATGTTTTCCTGATGCTCCTGGACCTACAATCGCAACAAGAGCATTGCGCGGAAGTGAAAGGTCCAGGTGTTTAAGATTATTTTCATGGGCATCTTTGACGATGATATTGCCAGATGTAGGATCTTCTAGACGAGGTGGTGAGTTTCTTAGCACAGGTAAGGTCAAAGAGTCTTGAATATATGGAGCTAGTGCTTTTGCTGTTGGGGTATCTAGATGGATAAGATCTTTAGGAGGACACGAAGCAAGTAGGTATCCTCCATCATTACCTCCTTCAGGACCCAACTCCAAAACATAGTCTGAGACTTTGACAACATGCATGTTGTGTTCAATAACAATCACGGTATGACCTAGATATGTTAAGGATAAAAGTACTTCGATTAAGGCTTGAATATCATGGGTATGAAGGCCAGTTGTAGGTTCATCCAAGACGTATAGCGTTGGCTTGGATGAAGAAAACAACAACTCATGGGCTAGTTTTAGTCTTTGTATTTCTCCACCAGACAGTGTAGACAAGGGTCGTCCTAAGGGTAAATAGTCTAAACGTAGTAAAGATAGAGCATGTATCTTTTCGTAAATTTTGGGACATGAAGTAAAAAACTTTTGAGCTTGGTATACTGTCATATCTAAGATGTCAGCAATACTTTTCCCTTCATAAAGGATTTCTAATATTTGTGGTTGATAACGCTTTCCTTTACATTCAGAACATGGGATTGGCATTTCATCTTCGGAAATAGAAATGATTCCTAGCCCTTGGCATGTTATGCAAGCCCCCTGGGGTTGGTTAAAGCTAAAATGGGCTTTTGTAAATCCCTGACGTTGACTACGCTTTTGAGAAGCAAAGAGTTCCCGAACTTCATCAAAAGCTTTAAGATAAGTTAAGGGAATAGATCGTTGAGAACGTCCTGGAAGATCTCGGGTAATGTGAATCAAGCGATCTATGCTACTACCCTGAAACTCTAGATTTTCAGGGTTTTCTTGATTTAAGAAACTTTCTATAGTAGGAACTAAGGTATCATTAATTAATGAAGATTTTCCTGATCCTGAAACTCCTGTGACTGCAGTTAGCCTAGCTAACGGGAGACGGATAGAAAGATTTTTAAGATTATGGACTACGGCTTGTCTTAGGGATAGCCATGATCTAGGGGGGCCACGAGATTCTGGAATCTGGATAGCAAGTTCTTGGCGTAAGTACTTTGCTGTTAAAGTTTCCGAATGTGTTAAGAAGTCCTTGGGACTACCGTTAAAGAGAACTTCGCCTCCGAAACTACCAGCTCCTGGACCAATATCAATAATCCTATCTGCAAAAGAGATCATGTGCTCATCATGTTCAACAAGAATAATAGTATTGCCTTGATTTCTTAGTTTTTGAATGACTCGAATGAGTTTATCAGTATCTTGAGGATGAAGTCCTATGGACGGCTCATCTAGGATATAGGTAATTCCAAAAAGTTCTCCCCCTAAATATTTGGCTATTGCTGTACGTTCTTGTTCTCCTCCAGAAAGAGTTGACAGTGCTCTATTGGGAGTAAGATAGCCTAAACCCAAATCTATAAGAAAAGAGAGTCTTTGCTTAAGTCCTTGAAGGACTTCTCGAATACAGAGAGAAGGTGCTTTCACCTCAGAAAGAAGTGCATACCATAAATTTATAGACATATCTTGAAATTCAGCAAATGTTTTACCTTCCCAAGTTGCTACAGAGGCATATTCTCCTAAACCTGTGCCTTTACATAGAGAGCAGCGATGAGCAGACATTCCCTTAGGTAGATAACGTGAGGGCTTAGTAGTATAACGCACTTTATCTCCTATATCATTAAGTACACCTCTCCATACTTTATGGGTTAGATTCTTTTTCCCTAGCGTTGGATCAAAGAGTCGTACAGGAAGAACTAAATTACTTTTCCCCCGGAGAAAGATATTTTGAATTTCTAAAGGAAGATCTTTCCAAGGTGTCTCAAGACTGAATTTTAAGGCATCTGCAAAAGCTTGGTATACAGCATGGTGAAGATAGGAGGAGCAATTTCCAGCAAAACTACAGCAGTTATCTTTAATAGAAAGATCTTGATTAATCAAAATAGGGTCATCAATAGAAATAAAGATGCCAGATCCTTGGCAAGAACAACAGCGACTACCTAGCACATGAGGAGAAAATAATTGCGGTGTTAGAGGGGTATAGGTGACTTGATTAATCTGCTGATTAGTAGAGAATGTTAAGAGTTCTGTATCAACAAGAACTGCACATTGACCTCCTCCTAATTCTAAAGCTGTGAAGAGACTAACTTTTAGCCTTGCAGTGTTATTCTGGATCTTAACTAGGGTATCAACCACAATATCAGCAGGAGTGTTTTCAGGAATGCCTGTTGTTAAGAAAGAATAGATGGGTTGAACACTACCGTTTAGACGTACTTTTGTGAATCCCTGTTGAACATAATCTCGAATTCCGTTGGTATCCTTGTATAATAGAGGGGCTAAGAGAGTTAGCTGTATGCCTTCAGGTAGTTCCATAATAGTAGCAAGAACTTTTTCTTTGCTAAGAAGGTTTAAGGCTACTTTTGTCTTGGGATCTCTAGCTTGTCCTTCTAGACTAAAAAGGAGAGCAAGATGAGAGAAAAGCTCTGTAGTGCTTCCTAGAGTTGCATGGCTATAGTATGAAAAGTGATTTTGTTTTATTGCTATTGTTGGAGACAGTCCATAGATTTTTTCTACCTTAGGATTAGGAAGAGATTTTAAAGCAGCAGCAAAAAATGTAGGAAGAGTAGAAATATACTGCTTTCTTCCCGCAGCATATAAAGTATCAAAGGCTATAGAGGATTTTCCTGAGCCAGACACTCCTGTGAGTAGAACGATTTCTTCAGAATTGAAGTTTATAGAAATGTTTTTTAGATTTCTAACTGTGATACCGGAAAGATATACAGGAAGTAATTTCATAAAGAATTCTCGTAGTGTACTTGGAAGCATTTGTTATCCAAGTTTATGAAAAGAATTTTAGTGGTTCTAATGTTCTAGGATTTCAAGTACAAATTAAACCCTAATATTGTATATTCCTGCAAGTATCCTCCTCCTTGGATAGATTGAGTTAAATATAAAAAAAATTTCAATAATTCTTCAGAAGAAAAGTTTAAAAATCTAATGATAAAACGTACTTTTGATTGAATAGAAAATAGGGCAGCATGATCACACGTACTAAAATTATTTGTACCATAGGGCCAGCAACAAACAGTCCAGAAATGTTAGTAAAGCTTCTAGATGCTGGGATGAACGTAGCAAGATTAAATTTCAGTCATGGGACCCATCAAGCTCATGGACAAACTATCAAAAATTTACAAGAATTAAGGGAACAAAAGCGTGTTCCTTTAGCTATCATGTTAGATACTAAAGGGCCTGAAATTCGTTTAGGGAATATTCCTAATTCGATTTCCGTTTCTCGAGGACAAAAACTTATTCTTGTAAACACGGATATCGATGGATCTGCCCAAGGGGGAGTTTCTCTTTATCCTAAGGGGATATTTCCCTTTGTTCCTGAAGGTGCTGATGTTTTAATAGATGACGGCTATATTCATGCTGTTGTTGTTTCTTCAGACAGTGATTCCCTAGAATTAGAATTTATGAACAGCGGTGTTCTTAAATCCTATAAATCTGTAAGTATTCGTGGTGTTGATGTTGCCTTGCCATTTATGACAGAAAAAGACATAGCTGATCTGAAATTTGGTGTAGAACAGGGTATTGATGTGGTGGCAGCATCTTTTGTCCGCTATGGTGAAGACATTGAAACTATGCGCAAGTGTTTGGCAGATCTAGGTAATCCTAAAATGCCTATTATTGCGAAAATAGAAAATCGCTTGGGAGTAGAAAATTTTTCTAAAATTGCCAACCTCGCAGATGGAATTATGATTGCTAGAGGAGACTTAGGTATTGAGCTTTCTGTTGTTGAAGTTCCAAATTTACAAAAAATGATGGCTAGAGTCTCTAGAGAGACCGGTCGTTTCTGTGTTACTGCAACACAGATGCTAGAATCTATGATTCGAAATGTCTTACCTACACGTGCTGAAGTCTCTGATATTGCTAATGCAATTTATGATGGTTCTTCAGCAGTGATGTTATCCGGGGAAACTGCAACAGGTGAGAATCCCATAGCTGCTGTGAAGATTATGCGTTCTGTAATTTTTGAAACTGAAAAGAATCTTTCATATGATTTTTTCTTACAATTGGATGATACTAAAAGCGCCGTTCAAGTTTCTCCTTATCTCTCTTCTATTGGATTGGCAGCTATTCAAATTGCAGAGAAAGCAGATGCCAAAGCTCTTATTGTTTATACTGAATCAGGAAGCTCTCCAATGTTCCTTTCTAAATATCGTCCTAGATTCCCGATCATTGCAGTAACTCCAAACTCTTCTGTCTATTACCGCCTAGCGTTGGAATGGGGAATTTATCCTATGCTTACCCAGGAAAGTGAGAGAACCGTCTGGAGACATCAGGCCTGCGTTTATGGTATAGAACAAGGTATTCTTGCTAATTATGATAAAATTCTTGTCTTGAGTAGAGGAGCAGGTATGGAAGAAACAAATAACCTTACTTTGACAATTGTGAATGATATTTTAACTGGGTCCGAATTTTCTCAGATCTAAAGTGTAGAGGAAGATTATCGACAACTTCTTTTCAACCACTTTTTTTGCTACCTAGTTAGGATTTTTAGCATAAAAGATTCTCAAAGAATTCTCTAAGGGAGCCTTAGGATTATCCAAAATTTTTTCTAGAAATTTTTTAGAGTAAATAGTACGAGAACCTGTTTTTTTGAAATGTCTATATAAATGTTTGAGGTTATTATTCAGATCAAAGATAGCGGGGTAACAATTAGGTAGTGCTAGAAGATCTTGATCATTTTTGAAGTGCAAAAAGGAATATGTGGATAAGGTTTCTTCTAGTTTTTCAAGATTATCAGCGTTTTTGAAAGCTAGACTGAGAGTTGCTCCTGAAAAGCATTTTGCGAGAGCTTTAAGGAAAGGAAGATGTGTGGAGGCTTGATCTACAATGACTAAAATATGGCTATAGCGGTATTTTTTTTTTATTAAATTAGAGATTTTCCTTTTCCACCTCTTATGAATCCACATCCATTGTTCGGGATGACTGGCAATACCTTTTTCTAAGAATCCCATCATTTGATCCATAAGGATACTTACAGATTCTTTCATAGGGAGGCTCTTATTGGCATACAACTTTGTACTGGGGATAATTTGAAAACCTTTAGATTGACGGTAAACACTAATAGCAATAACAGGGAGTCCTGTTTTATAAGCTAACAGGGCTGGTGATGTTGTTGTGAATGCTGGAGAACCAAATAAAGGATAGGTATATGGAGATGTTAATAAAGCTTGGTCTCCAACAATCCCTACAAATTGCCCTTTATTCAAGGCTTCTATCCCTTGTTGGATTCCGTGTTTTGGAGGCACAATCTTACCTTTAAAGACCTCCCTAAGAGAAAAGATTTTCTTGCTAAGCCTTTGATTTTTTATTGGTTTTGCAAAGGCTATTCCAGGATGGTTTTTAGTGATATAAAGGAAAGGCAGCTCCCAGTTTGCTTGATGACCACAAAATAAAATTAGCCCTTGACTTTCATTGAGCTGCTTAAAAGTTAGCTCTAATTCTTCATCAGATATCAGTTCTTTCGGAGAAAAGCCTTCAGGATTTATTGAAGAGGTAGCAATAGTAATTAGTTCATCTATATTTTTAACAAACTTTTCCATTGCTAGCAATTCTAAGACTGTGATTACAACGTGTTGCAAAGATTCACGAGCTATTTTATAACGCTCATTGAAAGGTTTTTGGGGAAATGCTAAGGCTAAGTTAGTGAGAGCTGTTTTGCGATAATCTTTGATTGTATAAAAAGCTATAGAACCAAGACTTTTTCCTAGGCTTCTTAAAAAGGAAGTAGGAATGCGCTTACATATAGCAATAATACCCGACACTAAATAATAAAGAGGTGCCTCTAAAATAGTTCTCTTGATTTCGCGAAATATTTGTCCCACAGGTTATCTTAGCTTTTTACAGCACACATTAATTGTTTTGGATATGTTTTTTTGCTGAGAAGCATCCTGCAGCAAAGAACATAGATAATAACGCTATTCCAACTAAAACAAATCCTGCTAGAACATTACTCATTCCTAATGTAGTTCCAGAAGCCCCTAAGACTCCAGTACAAATCAGAATCACAAGTATGAAACAAACAATAGCAGTAAGAGCTAAAAGTCCTGCAGAAATTTTTGCTACCCTTGCCTTAAGCGATGAATCATTTGAACAACAGCATGCTGTACTAATAGCTGCTTCAAACCCAAGCCCTAGACAGTCTACTAAGCACATAAATCTTTCCTTAATTAAATTTTATAATCGGAATCAATTACCAATCTTTTTTATATAATTTAGTTGTTTCTTTTCTTTTAGTTTGAATAATAACTTTATTGTTTTTAATTTCTGCAGCAAGATTTAAAGGCTCACCATCAGCTGTAAATAGGCCAAGTTTCCTTAGATATTCTCGGAATCTATGACGAATTCCGGCTTCATCAATAAGCGCCATGTCATGTAAGATCCCATGTTCTTGAGCTATAATAGTCTTAAGGAAAGTATTTTCTAAAGTTTTTTCATCTAAGAATTCTATAGCCCAGTTGATAGGAGATAGATCATGTGGAGAAGACATCACGATAGTTAAAGCCATGTTGTTCTTTACAACATCTAAGAATTGTCGGCTGACATCTTTCACATACAGAGGAATATTTATTTGATAGATTCCATGATTAAGAATAATAGGAGGTACTGGATCTAAAGTATATTCTAGAGGGTTGATCGTTTCGATGAGGGTAATAGGGAAGAATAGAAAAATTGGTAAATTTAAGTTTAGGGGAAGACATTCCTGTTTTAGGAATAGGAGACGCAGAAAATCTGCTTGAGGATCATTAAGATTTACATAAGTATTTTCGAACGGAATTAAAACTTTTTTCCATTCCTTGGGAATAGGAAAAATAATCTCGTCATGACTTCCTTGAGCAATACGATTTCTTTCTAGTTCTTCAAACGAGATTTTGTTCAAATTAAAAGTTAATTCTAGGCCCTGCTCTTTCAAAGCATTTACATATTCTTTAGGACCGCTTACTTTTTGATTTAGGTATTTTGGCCAGACATCTAGATATTCGTATCCTTTCGGGGGACTGCCTATTGGTTTTGTTATTGTCAATAAAACGTCTTCTGTGATGTATTGTGTAAGTCGAACAAAAATATCATTGGCATCGACACTTTGGATATCTTTCCGTATGTTAATTTCATGATCTATAGTTACAAGATTGTGTTTATCTATAGTAGCAATCCAACTTTCTGTGTGATTTGCTGCACTAATTACAACTTCTAAATTTGAAGGGCGAAGATCTTCGACAGTATTTTTATTCCCTGTGATTGTTAATGATACCTTTTTATTAAGGAAACCAGTTTTCTGTAGTCCAAGAACGGTTTGGTCTGGATGTAAGTCTACAATACGAACAGGGACATTTGTCAGTGTTCGTGTGATTGTAACACTTTGTCCTACTAGAATCCAAATGATAATGGCAAACCCTAAGGAAACAACTTTTCTAGGCCAATTGCGAATAAAGAGTTGAGATAAGAATTTTATCTTCATTTCCAAATCCAAGAAAATAAAGGTTTTTGTTTATGTTCTTTCGGAGAGAGAATGCTTCGCAATACTGCTTTGAATCTATCTATTTTTACTCCTCGTGTTAAAAGGCCATCTCTAGATAAAGACACATTTCCATTTTCTTCAGACACTGTGATAATCAGTGCATCTGAACGTTGGCTAGCTCCTAGAGCAGCTCTGTGTCTGGTCCCCATAGATCTAGAGAGTTGTGTTGTATCATGAGCAAGAGGAAGAACCACACGAGCATAGGCTAGAATATCTCCTCTTAAGATCACTGCGCCATCGTGTAGAGGGGACGAAGGTTCAAAAATTGTTTCTAAAAGTTCTTCAGAAAAAGTTGCATTGATTTTCACTGATGAGAAACTTAGGTATTCGTCAAAAGAATCTTTATTTTCTAAAACAACAAGAGCTCCAATTTGACGTTCTGATAATTGATAAATACTTGCAGCCAATTGTTCTACAAACTGTTCTTGAGTGTCTATAAAAAATTTTTTGCCATGAAAACGTATACGAGATAAGGCAAGGCGTATTTCAGGTTGGAAAATAATAAAGACCACAATAGCAGCAACATTAACTACGTGGAGCATAAGTCTCCGGATAATGGGGAGATTGAGTTTATCAGCTAGGACAAATAGAAAAAGAAAGGCTAGCAAGCCAAAAACAACATCCATAGCTCGAGTTCCCCAGAAAAATTTTAATAGGTAGTTGAGCATTACCCAAATTAAAATGATTTCTAAAAGAGGGGTTGTATAGTAAGTTATATCAAAGGGCATAGTTTTACTAGGTCTTTGGGTAGTATACTTCAACAAGTAGTACGGAAAGTACGGCTATTAATCCTGGGGAATATAACCTATATCTTAGCATACGAACAAAAAGGTTAACAGCAAAGTATTTTATAGTTGCAATACTTTGTTTCATCGTTCACATTACAATTTCTAATTTTACATATAGTTCTGGAAGTTTATGGACGCGGTCATCTTATCTAGAATACAGTTTGGGTTGTTTATAGCTTTTCATTACCTTTTTGTGCCTCTCAGTATGGGATTGAGCATGATGCTTGTAATTATGGAAGGATTCTATTTGGTCACAAAAAAGAAAGTATATGAGCAAATGACTTGGTTTTGGGTCGGGATTTTTGCCTTGACGTTTGTTCTTGGAGTCGTTACAGGAATTATGCAGATATTTTCCTTTGGTTCTAATTGGGCAAACTTTTCTGAATATACAGGAAACATTTTTGGTACTTTATTAGGCAGTGAGGGTGTTTTTGCATTTTTCCTAGAATCAGGATTTTTAGGTATTTTACTTTTTGGTCGGTATAAGGTCTCTAAGAAAATGCATTTCTTTGCTACATGTATGGTAGCTTTGGGTGCTCATATGAGCGCCTTCTGGATTATTTGTGCTAATTCCTGGATGCAAACTCCTTCAGGCTATGAAATGGTAATGCATAATGGAAAGCTGATTCCTGCTTTAACTTCCTTCTGGAAGGTTGTTTTCTCTCCAACAACTATTGATCGCTTTATTCATGCAGTCTTAGGGACTTGGCTTTCTGGAATTTTCCTGGTTATAGGTGTATCTGCCTACTATTTATGGAAAAAACGTCATGATGAATTCGCTAAAAAGGGGATAAAATTAGGGTCGATTTGTGCAGCTATAGTCTTAGTTTTGCAACTTTGGTCTGCAGATGTAACTGCAAGGGGAGTTGCTAAAAATCAGCCTGCTAAGTTAGCTGCTTTTGAAGGCATATTTAAAACCAAAGAATATACTCCTATATGGGGATTTGGTTATGTAGATATGGAGAAGGAGCATGTTATAGGATTACCTATTCCAGGGGCTCTTTCTTTTCTTGTTCATAGGAATATTAAAACTCCTGTTACAGGTTTAGATCAAATCCCTAAAGATGAATGGCCTAATGTGCAAGTGGTCTTTCAACTCTACCATCTTATGGTCATGTTTTGGGGAATTATGATCGTTTTAACTGTACTTGCTTGGTTTGCCTATAAGGAGTGGCGCTGGGCTTTAAAACCTGTTTGTTTAATAATTTTAACTTTCTCTGTACTTGTTCCAGAAATTTGCAATCAATGTGGTTGGTGTGCTGCTGAGATGGGAAGACAGCCATGGGTAGTTCAAGGATTACTAAAAACCAAAGATGCGATTTCGCCGATAGTGCAAGGAAATCAAATTATACAATCTTTGATAATGTTCAGCTTAGTGTTCATCGCTCTTTTGACACTCTTTATTACTATACTTTGTAAAAAAATAAAACGTGGCCCTGAAGAAGAAAATGATCCTAAAGAATTAAAAGTGAAATAGAGGTATTTTTATGGAACTTTCTCTAACTACTCTTTTACCACTGGCCTGGTATATAGTTCTTGGAATTGCTGTCTTTGCTTATTCTTTTGGTGATGGCTTTGATCTAGGGCTTGGGGCTATTTATCTTAAAGTAAAAGCAGATGAAGAGCGTCGGACTCTTCTTAATTCAATTGGACCTGTATGGGATGGCAATGAGGTTTGGTTAATTATCATTGTTGGTGGACTGTTTGCAGGTTTTCCTTCATGCTACGGAACCATTTTGTCTATCTTTTATATGCCTATTTGGACTCTGGTCCTTCTTTATATTTTCAGAGGGTGTTCTCTAGAATTTCGAAGTAAATCAGAATCTATATCTTGGAAAACGTTTTGGGATATCATTTTTGCCTGTTCAGGGATTGCAATAGGGTTTTTCTTGGGGACGATTGTAGGAAATCTTATTCTCGGATTGCCTTTATCCCCAGATACTCCTTATGCTTCGTTGTCATGGGTTTTATTTTTCCGCCCCTATGCAACTTTATGTGGAGCCGTAGTTGCTAGTGCTTTTGCTATTCATGGTGCTTGTTTTGCATTAATGAAGACTTCTGATTCTTTAAACGCTAGGATTGCACAACAATTTCCTTATGTTTTTTCGGCATTTTTAGTGTTTTATGTTTTGCTTTTGGGAGCTAGTTTAATCTCTATTCCAAAACGTTTTGACGCCTTTCCTACCTACCCATTATTGATTTTACTCATCGCTTTAACAACTTGTTGTTGTGTTGCCTCTAGGACTAGCATAGCTAAAAAACGTTATGGCTATGCTTTTATTTATTCTGCATTAAATTTATTAATGCTTATTTTGTCTGCAGTCACCCTAACTTTTCCTAACATTCTTCTCTCTACTATAGATCCTCAATATAGTTATACAATCTATAATAGTGCTGTTGAAACTAAAACATTAAAAAGTCTCTTGATTATAGTGCTGATTGGTCTTCCTTTTATTATAGCTTATGCATGTTATATTTATCGTGTCTTTAGAGGTAAAACAAACTTTCCTTCTATCTATTAAATTTTATTTGCTTAGATGCATGATAAAATAACCCCCATAATTTGATGAAGGTTTTTATTTCAAAAATAAATGATAGAAATTGAAAGAATATAATTATATATTCTGAGAGTTATGCTTTATGAAACTTCTTTAATTCCTATAACATAATAGGCAGGGAAGGCAAAATGGTTGTTAGGACGTGGAAGACATTCTACAGTTACCCGTTTTCCTAGCCATTCCTCTAGGTTGATATTGGTCCCGTAAAGAAAAGCTATAGTATGCTCTTGGTCTTTAAGTAAATAATCACCAGGATTATTCTTAACTAAATGGGGATAAACTTCTAATATACCAACAAGTATTTGTTTTTTCTTCTGTTCAGCACGATAAAACGCTTCTTGTGTTAGTGATTCAGAGCCGTCATTGCTTTGTTGCATACTAGTCCAAATCTTAAACAGCGAATATTCTAGATTTTCTCTTCCCTGCGTAAGAGGGGCTGTTTTTAATGTTGTTTGCTTGCGAATATGACGTGAAAGCAAGGAAGTCCCAACTGTAGGAGAATTAGGAACTGTAGACATAGAATTTTGGCAAATTCCATTCGAAGAGTCTTGAACCTCTAAGGATTTGGAAAGATAAATATCTTGGATTTCTTCTAGAGCTTTTTGTACGAGTCCTTGAATTCCTGGGACATCTTTAAACTCTTCACATTGTACGAGGTTGATCTTTTTATAAATAGCTTCGAGATCAATATCACTAAGATTTTTCTCTAGTTCTATACGAGCAAAGTCTAAAGCAGCATTGATAAGATCTAAGGCTATTTTCTTTTGCCCTTCACGCTGGGTGTAGAGTTCAATAGGTCCTTTGTTGGTTACAAAGTTTTTTGCAACATAGAATGCACATTGAGATGGTAGGACAATTTCCAACCACTTACCTTGCGGGGTACTTGATGTTGTTTGTATTTCCGTCCCTCGAGAGAGTCGTACGAGTACAGGGGCTGATGTTGAAGGTTCTAAACGGACATTGACATGCTCACCTTCAATAATATTATCTATAACAAACGAGCGGAATACATAACCTGTCATTCCTGGAGGTGGAGAAATGAGATAATAATCTTTATTTTCTCCAATTACAGCAACAAGATCACCTTTGGAGAACTCTCTAATAATTGTACCGTCAGTATGAGGTGCTAAACGCATCCGCACATGATTTCCCTTGATTTCTCCAGTAAATGAACAGAGTGGTTGTTCTAAGAACAATGGCGATTGGGGGTCGGCAGCATGAATAGCTGTCGATTTTATTGCAGTTCCTAAAGCTAAAAGAAGCATAGAAATCTGGAGCATTCTCATGCTTTTCTCCTACAAATATATTTCGGCTAACTGTTGGTTAAAAACGTCCCTTATAGTCAAAAGGAGATCAACCCCTAGAAAAAGAATTATATTAACTTAGAGGAAAAAGTCAATCGGGTTGCCAAAAGCTTAATAAGAATTTTGTTATATTAAGTATATAAAACTGCTTTTATATGTTCGCAGTTAGATTCGCCACAAGTACATCCAATTGGTGAGCCTAAATAAACACTAAACTGCTCGCTAGGATTCAGAGGGTTAGTGACGAGGTATAGCTTATCACCACTTTGAATGATGTCCCAGGTGCGAAAAGAAAGATCTTTATCAGAAACAGTAAAATGGTCTTCTTCATAGATGACCCTTCCAATTTGACAGTGCATGCAATTACAATGAGGCTCTGGTTTGGGTAAAAGGGTTGTGTTGTTTCCTGAAAGTAGACGAACTACATCTGCCATTTTTTCTAACACATCGGCAGGAGCATCTGGATGATCTTTATGTTCTGGGGTATGTTGCAATACAGCTTCAATGGGATTAGCTCCAGAAAATAGGGGAGAAATTAGATTTTTAGGCAACACTTGAATATCGTTACCCTTAGTTATTTGTTGTAATACGTTCATAAGAACCCCTAGCCCTAATTTATCATCATCACGGTTGAACTCATCTTTACTTGGTTGGCAAGTTTCCAGGTATAAAAGGTGTTCCTGAAAAGCCATATCAATAATCGATTGATCCAAATTCGGAATAGAAATAACTTTTCCATCTATAAGATGGAGTTTCAGTGTTCCTTGACTTTTGTTATCATCTTCTTGGGATTCAATAAATGCAATTTGACTCCATCTCGCTGAGATAAACGGGGGAATACAAATCAGTTGATTATTAATTTTGACTTTCATAGTGGCCTTAAGTGGGTAAACCTATCTTAGGGATTTGACATCATTCTAAAGCGAAGTCTTTTTTTTGACAATAAATTAGCAATAGGTCCTTTTGATTGCTAAATCTTTTTGCAAGACCTTCATTGTGTAAATATATTTTTTATTTGGAACGTATTTTTTTTCAATAGTTCCTGATAGAAAAACGAAAGTATGGTAGTTGGAACTTAACAACAAAATACAAGGTCTTTAATGGAAGCAAAGGTTTTCTAAGGAATTTGTATTAGAGTTGGTTTAGGCAAGGATATGCGTATTATAAAGAATACATGTTCATTATATAGAAATGAGAGGGACAAATGAAGAAAACAATGGTCATTGATACAAGTGTGTTCATCTATGATCCTGATGCCCTTCTTTCTTTTGAAAATACCCGAATTATTATTCCGTTCCCAGTGATTGAAGAACTAGAAGCTTTTGGCAAATTTCGCGACGAGTCTGCAAAAAATGCTTCTCGGGCTTTGAGTAATATCCGTTTACTTTTAGAGGCCTCAGATAACAAGGTGACGGAAGGAGTACAGCTACCTAATGGAAGTGAATTACGCATAGAAGTTGCTCCACTTTCTAATGATGATAGACGAAGAAAACTTCTGACTTTAGAATTGCTTAAAATTATTGCCGAACGAGAGCCTATGATTTTTGTTACTAAGAGCTTAGGACGAAGAGTGCGTGCTGAAGCATTGCATATAGAGTCTCGAGATTATGAAAGTAAGCGTTTTTCTTTTCGTTCTTTGTATCGGGGATTTAGAGAATTCAAGGTTTCTGAAAATGACATTGAGAATTTTTATAAGAATGGTTGCTTGGATCTTCCTTTAGATGTGACCCCTTCTCCAAATGAGTATTTCTTTATGTCTGCAGGAGATAATCATTTCGCTTTGGGTAGATATTGCGTAAGTCAAGGAAAGATTATAGCTTTAAAAGCACTTCCTAAAAGTGTTTGGGGAGTAAAACCTTTAAATACAGAACAGCGGTGTGCTTTAGATTTACTTCTTAGAGATGATATAAAGTTAGTTACCCTTATGGGGCAAGCAGGATCTGGAAAAACAATTCTAGCTTTAGCAGCAGCTATGTATAAAGTTTTTGATAAGGAGACTTATAATAAAGTTTTAGTAAGTCGTCCTATAGTTCCTATGGGTAGAGATATAGGTTTCCTTCCTGGATTAAAGGAAGATAAACTTATGCACTGGATGCAGCCTATATATGATAATATGGAGTTCTTGTTTAGCATCAATCAAATGGGTGGTTTTTCAGAAGCTCTCCAAGCTCTTATGGATGCTAAAAAGTTGGAAATGGAAGCTCTTACCTATATTCGAGGGCGCTCTCTGCCGAAAGCTTTTATAATTATCGATGAAGCTCAAAACCTCACTCCTCATGAAATAAAAACTATCATCTCAAGAGCTGGGAAGGGAACTAAGATTATTCTTACAGGAGATCCTACACAAATCGATAGTTTATATTTTGATGAAAATTCTAATGGGTTAACTTACCTTGTTGGCAAATTCCATCACTTAGCATTATATGGACATATGTTTATGACGCGTACAGAGCGTTCGGAACTCGCAGCAGCAGCAGCAACTATTTTATAATTGCTAGGTCTAAGGAGCGAAAGTGAGTAGGTTCTCTTTTTATAGGAAAGCTTTTAGTGTTTCGATTGGAGCTTTGATAACTAGTTGTTCTCTTGGGCAGGCATGATATCAGGTAGACCGGTGTTTACGAGAACAATTACTCTTTTTTGTGTTTGATTTTCATACTCTTTTCCAAATTCTTGCATAGCGGCGACAAGAGCAAGTTTTACAGTGTCCATCCATTCTTTATATACGTTATTCATTGGATTATGTGGATCTTGCTTATTTTGAAGAGGAGCAAAGTGTTCAGAGGAAATCAGGGGAAGTTGTAAATAAGTTACATTTAGTTGTAGAGCTAGTTTAAAGCAGTTCAAATATGCTTTTTTACATAAAGAAAAGGCTTTTTTACAATTATTGTTATAGTCCCTAGCCTTAGGACCAAGGAGTTGCGCTAGGTAATGGGGTTTTCCTTTCTGACCGGTATGCGTTGATCCATCAGCATTTGACCATTGCCCCACACGACATTCGCTTATCTCAAGAGGCATACCTTTGCGTCCAGGATTTGCAGGTATCTGTGAACTATTCCAAGAAGCTGCACTTACTGTTTGTGATAGAATTTTATTTGTTCCTTTTAGTCCTCCTCGAGTCATTTTCGCATTAGCTGCGTTTACAATCATGAAGGATGCACTATTTGTGGCAAAACAAGGCTGTTCAATACTCCCTGTTGTAGATATGAAAATAAGTTTAGAGTTATTCAGTTGCCAGCCGAAGCTTCTCTGATTCTTTTGTGTTGGAGGCCATGGGAATGGTTCTTCCAACGGTGTCCAGTTATTAATCAGCTCTCTGTTATATTGAGGATAGGTAAGTGGAATGGGACTTGGTGGTGGCTTTTTATTTAAGGTTGGGGATGAGTTTATATTTCCAGGTGAAATTGCACGCTCAGATATAAAAGGTGATTTTGGGATTGGCGAAATTTTCTGGGGTTTGGGAAGTACAACGGTTGGTTTCGGTGAGGAATCAGTAGGAAATACTGAATCTATCTGCTTGCCTACGTCTAAAATTATTGGCTCAGGAGATAAGGGTGTTTGAAGTTCTTTTGGAGGATTACAGCAAGTACATCGGATAAAGAGTCGAACAATCTTAATAATTCCTAAAACCAAGTAATAAAGTGCTTTGATGCCGAAAATTTCTAGCCACGCCATTTTCTTCATTTGGGGTAGCTCATGATGAATCTCTGGACAAGGAAATGTTTTACAGGTTGGCAAAAAATTATTTGTGATTGTAACCATAGAAGTTTGAAACGAGTTGATACCTTTTAAGATTCGAATACCCGTGAAAGTACTAAGAATAGGAATCCAACTCGCAATGCGTTCTAAATATGAACGGTTTAGGGGGTTAATCAAAGGGATATTTTTTAGTTTTCCTGAGTTATAACCTTGACGATCATGGTAATGATTAAGTATGAAAATTTTTTGATTAGTAATACTCATGTGGTTCGTTGAAACGAGAGATTTGTTTTGTAGTATTGGAATATTATTTTGTTTTTCTTATTTATTTTCTAACTAAAATTGAAAATATACAGATCTATTTTTAATAAATATTTTAATTTTTGCGATGATCTTACATGTATTAGGAGTGGCAAAATTTTTTATTGAGACGACCTTCTCAAATACCCTCTAGTGCCCTATTGACAGCAACAGGTATTTAAAAGAAACGAATAGCTAAAATGATGGAGGTGGAGAGACTCGAACTCTCGTCCTTGATAAACTCCCTGCTAATCTCTACATGCTTATCTTCTAGAAATTTTCATTGAACTCCCTTAGCTAGAAGCCTCTATAGTAGTCAACGACTCTCAGAAATCTCGAACAAACATCCTTGAGAATTAGAGAAAGTATGTTCCAACCAGATAAATGACAGTATTCTGCGAACCTCTGGTGGAGCTCACAGATACCGGGTTACCTAGAGAGTATCTAGGTAACAACTTTTGCTAATTAAGCAGCAAGTCTTTCCTCAGTGAGGTCAGCGAAGCTGATAATTTCGCATTCAGCCTTAGGTTCGGCATTTATTGTTTTGTCGGCTTTTTAGGAGGCCAGCCAACGCCCTCCGCATGCAATTAACACTTCATTTTCAAGTCGAAACCTATACACCCCCAGAAAGCATTGTAAAAGCTTGCTAGCTTTTATCCAATCACGATATTTCGGTCAAGTCCTAAGGCTTCTCTTTCAATCCATAGAGAGGAGGGTTATGGACGAAAACCTAAAAAACCTCTATTCTAAATGTATTTTTATATCAAAATGTTCTGAAGGACAAAGCATGATTACGGATGGAGCGAAGAAGAGTAACTTTGTAGAAACAGAAGAACAGGTTTTGAAATTTTGGAGAGACAATAAAATTTTTGAGAAATCCTTAAAAAATCGTGAAGGAAAAACTCTTTATTCTTTCTATGATGGTCCTCCTTTTGCTACAGGTCTTCCGCATTATGGGCACTTATTGGCAAGTACAATTAAGGATGTAGTTGGACGTTACGCAACTATGAACGGTTTTTATGTGCCCCGCCGTTTTGGCTGGGATTGTCATGGCGTTCCTGTAGAATATGAAGTAGAAAAATCTCTTGGCTTAACATCTCCTGGATCAATTGAAGAGTTTGGTATAGCAAATTTTAACGAAGAATGTCGTAAAATTGTATTTAGGTATGTCGCTGATTGGGAAAGCTATGTTAATCGTATAGGGCGTTGGGTGGATTTTTCCTCTACTTGGAAAACTATGGACGCCTCTTTTATGGAGAGTGTTTGGTGGGTTTTTAAATCTTTATACAACCAAGGTTTAGTTTATGAAGGTATAAAAGTTGTTCCTTTTTCAACGGCACTAGGAACCCCTCTCTCTAATTTTGAAGCGAGTCAGAATTATAAAGAGGTTGACGATCCCTCTGTTGTGGTCAAAATGCCTCTTCATAATGATTCAGCATCTCTTCTTGTTTGGACTACGACTCCATGGACCTTGCCTTCTAATATGGCTATAGCTGTCGGGATGGACCTCATTTATGTTCGTATTCAAGATAAAAAAAGTGGGGAGCAGTGGATTTTAAGTCAAGGATGCCTTCCTCGTTGGTTTCTGGATCAAGAGGAGTTTGTGATTTTAGAGGCTTTTTCTGGAAAAGATCTTGTTGGCAGAACGTATGAACCTTTGTTTACTGTTTTTCAATCCAAACAAGAGGAGGGTGCTTTTCGTATAATTGCAGCGCCCTTTATTGAAGAGAGTGAGGGAACAGGAGTGGTACATATGGCTCCAGCTTTTGGTGAAGCAGACTTTTTAGTTTGTAAAGAAAATAATATTCCCTTGGTCTGCCCTATAGATGCTCATGGAAATTTTACTGAGGAGGTTCCTCAATATCAAGGGGAGTACATTAAAAAAGCAGATAAGGGAATCATTAAGTCTTTAAAAAATGAAGGGAGAATCTTTTATCATGGAACTTTAAAACACCGCTATCCTTTTTGCTGGAGAACAGACACACCTTTGATTTACAAAGCTGTTAACTCTTGGTTTGTATCTGTAGAAAAGATAAAAGATAAGATGCTCTGTGCTAATAAGACTATTCATTGGGTTCCAGAACATATTCAAGAAGGGCGTTTTGGCAAGTGGTTAGAAGGAGCTCGTGATTGGGCTGTTAGTAGGAATCGTTATTGGGGAACACCAATGCCGATTTGGAAAAGTGCTGATGGTGAAGTTCTTGTTTTAGGATCTATTCAAGAGCTTGAAGAGCTTGTAGGCACTGAAATTGAGGATATCCATAGGCATTTTATTGATGATTTAAAGATTGTAAAGGATGGTAAATCTTTCTACCGTGTTCCTTATGTATTTGACTGTTGGTTTGATTCTGGAGCTATGCCCTATGCTCAGAATCATTATCCTTTTGAGAATCAAAAGGAAACTGAGCAAGGATTCCCAGCAGACTTTATTGCAGAAGGTTTAGATCAGACTCGAGGGTGGTTCTATACTCTTACAGTTATTGCTGTAGCTTTATTTGATCGTCCTGCATTCCGTAACGCTATTGTCAATGGGATTGTTCTTGCGGAAGACGGAAATAAAATGTCGAAACGTTTAAATAATTACCCGAGTCCTAAATATGTTCTGGATACCTTTGGGGCTGATGCTCTCAGGTTATACTTACTTCATAGTGTTGTTGTAAAAGCTGAGGATCTTCGCTTTTCTGATAACGGGATAGAGGGTATTTTGAAGAAAATTCTTATTCCTCTTAATAGTGTACTTTCTTTTTTTAAAACGTATGCGGAACTTTATAATTTTGATATCGAATCACAAGACCAGCCTATTTATGCAGAAATTGATAAATGGATTCTATCCAATTTATACACTGTTGTAGGTAAAGTGCGTGAAAGCATGAGTCAATATCATTTAAACTTTGCTGTAGAGCCTTTTGTAACGTTTATTGATGATTTGACTAACTGGTATATACGTCGTTCTCGTAGACGTTTTTGGGAAGCTTGTGATACTCCTGACCGTAGAGCTGCGTTTTGTACTTTGTATGAAGTGCTTACAGTTTTTTGTAAACTAATAGCTCCTTTTATTCCTTTTATTGCTGAGGATATCTACCAAAAGTTAAAGTTAGATAAAGAACCAGAATCCGTACATCTTTGTGATTTTCCGGAAGTACAGATGTATAAAGTGTTTCCTGATTTAGAACAGCGTATGTGTGATATTCGAGAGATTGTAGCTTTAGGCCATTCTTTACGAAAAGAACATAAATTAAAGGTTCGTCAGCCCTTAGGATGCTTTTATCTTGTTGGACCTCAACCTCGAATAAACTCCTTGTTAACATTTAAAGAACTTATCGCCGAAGAATTAAATGTAAAGAATGTGATCTTCTATCAAGAAACTCCAAGTTTTATTCATACTAAAATAAAACCCAATTTTCGTACGTTAGGTAAAAAAGTTGGATCTAAGATGAAAGAAATCCAACAAGCTCTTAGTGAACTTTCAGCAACAGGTATAGATCAGCTGATTCAGGGAAAGGTATGTATCCTAAACATTGATGGGAAAGAAATAACCCTAGATTCTGACGACGTAGTGATTTGTCGTGATACAGATCCTGGATATATTGCTCGTAGCTCATCTATGTTTAGTGTGATTTTAGACTGCCAATTAACAGAACCTCTGATAGTTGAAGGGATAGCTCGAGAATTAGTCAATAAAATTAATACGATGCGTCGCAATCAACAACTTCATGTCTCTGACCGTATTACATTAAAAATGAAGACTTCAGAGGTTGTTCAAGATGCTTTTCAGCATTATAAAGACTACATTTGTGAAGAAACACTGATTGTAGGGTATGAATTCTTGCAAGATTCTGATTTTCAGAGTGTAGCATGGGACATCAATGGACATGCTACACAAATTGAAATTACAGTAAGGTGTATAGATTCTTAGAACATTCTTAGTAAAAATCCCTATTTCTTGGGATTTTTCTTGTCTGTATCAGGAAACAGCTTGCGTCGTTTTTGATAATAGATATAGCCCATTAGGGAAATAGCAGTTGCTAACGCTATACCACTCACTAGATAGCCTGAGAGTGTTGTTGGAGCAGAGACTCCAGCTAGGCGTCCTATACGCCCAATAGGCCAGAAAGTACATAGAGGAGATCCTAAGAGATTTTCAACAGGAACAAAACCAAACTCCCTGCTATCGGCGCTCATAGGATAATTATCTCCTAGAACTAGAACATGACCTTGAGGAACTTGAATGCCAAAGTTCTGCATAAATTCCTTAAATTCTTCAAAGTTTTCTGGAGGTAATCCCTTTTCAATAAAGGCTATATAAGGTTTTGTTTCTAAAGATGTTTCTTGTTTTTCTTTTTCAGAGGTTATAAATTTTTGCAGAGCCGGGTCATTTTTTATAAATACCGGAGAATCCATGATATAAAGATTTCCTTGATTGAAGAAAGCATAACGGTTAGGTAGAGGTGCTTGCTTAGGGTTCACTGGGTTATAAATAGAACTGAAATTAATTCCACAGTTAAATAGGTCAACGACTTGTTTATCATTAAGTTGAGTTAAGGGATGGGCAGGTTTTAACTTATAGCGAATTCCGCCAAAACTAATTTTATATGCCTCGCCTTTAGAATATTCATAACAACCATCAGGAACCTTAGGAAGGGGAATAGCGTAGGCTTTGGCGATACCTGAAGTATTAACTTTGAATTGATGATACTTATAAGCTAATCCTTCGGAGATAATAAAACGAGATGTTGTAAGATTTTTCCGAATTAAGTGTAAATGCTCCTTGCGTAAAGGAAGAAGGGTTTTCATAGGTTGAATTGAAGGAATTAGTTGGTGATCATATTGACGTAATAGAGGCTGAGGATAGGAAAGGTTCCCGGTATGAGAGATTTCTAAATAAAGTTTGGTTGGGCTGCTTGGATTGGGAATTAAGTGGATTGTGCGTGCTTGTTGTTCTGTAAGGATACGTACCATAGCATAGTTTCCCATGCCGAAAAGATCAGCATAACTTACTGGAAAGATATGGGGCTCTTTTAACTTATTAGGCTCGTCTCGATGCCACTCTTTATTATAGAAAAATTCCCCGTAAGTTGAGGTCTGAGGAAACGTTAGCCTACCACAACTTTGGTTCATTTGTTTGAAATCTATAGTAGTCGTTTGCTCAGATGCATTGATGCTTGTAGTCCCGTCGAAAGATATGTAGGGAACATGGTATAAGTTTTCTAAACCATGGACGAAAGGAAAGTCTATCCGCTTACCTGCATAATCAAGACCATAAATTTTCCCTCCATAAAAGTATAAAATATCACCCGGCCTTCCCATGCAACGTTTAATATAACGTTTCTTTCCAGGAATAAAACCAAAGTACTTTGTATCGGCATCTGGAATAGGAAGGTCTCCTACAGTGAACACAACCAGGCCCCCTCGAGTCACTGATTCAGGATTGAATGCTAAAGGCTTTTTACCAAAAGGATAATGAAGACCAAATGTAGTTTTAGAAACAAGAATTCGATCTTGTTCTAAAATTGTAGGTCTCATGGATCCTGTCGGAACTTCATAAAGTTCAAACCAAAATTGACGAACTAAAAAAGCAACAAGACCAGCAAAAAGAATTGCCTTAGTAAGTTCATAGGTTTTGCTTGCTAAGGAAGTGGGATAGCACTTACAAAATGTTAAAGCCTGGGCAGCTAATTCACTTGCCATTTCTTGATTATGTTGAAAGATAGCTTTTTCTAGTTGTTCCAATAGTTCTTGGAGTTTCTTTTTAGACTCAGGAGAATGGTGGAGTTTTTTACTTTTTAAAATTTTATAAGTACTGTGGAGGATATGACGACTTTTATTTAAAGAATAGTATTGTTTCATAGTGATACTGGGTTAAGAAAGTCTTAATTCTATTTTTTGAGATTGATTATTATAGAAGGGTTATTAGTTCTTTTAGAGCTAATCGACAAGAGAAACAACAAAACAATCCTAATGCTAAATGCCTAAGCACATTCTATGCGTATTAGATTTTTCGATCCAAAATTATTTTGCTATATCAATCGATCTTACAATCAGGAATAGAATATAGATAGGGAGAGGTTGCTCCATGTCCTACATCCAATGCTCTGATTATGGTATTTCCTTTAGGAGTCTCAATGTTTGCCCATAAAGGAAACGGAGAAATATTAGGTGTGGCAAAATACATTAGTATACTCGTTTCTGATAAGGAACCCCCGTCTTTAGGCCAAAATCCATGCCATGCATCAGCGGGAACTGGTATGGGTGGAGCTCCTTCAAAGGATACTTTTGGAAACCAAGATTTATTTCCTTTACCCTCTACCTTAATTAAGTGCAAAGGAGCTGGCGATAGACGGAGTTTAAAAATTTGAGAAAAAAAGGGCACTTCATTGGAGCTCACTATAGGCTCTAGATTCTGGGTGCGAGTGTTTAAAGAAAAAAGATGAGTACCGTCTGAAGATAGAGAAACAACAAATACTTTGGATGGTGACTTTAACTCGTGAACTGCGGTTTTCCAAGAAACTTTTTCTATTAAAGCACGTTCCTTATAGATTATACAGGGAAAATGAATGATCTCTAACCAAACGACTTTAGGAGAGGTAGATTTAATTAAAATAAAAGCCCTTTGAGAGCCCTTGCTTAAAACAGTATAATCCCCTGACTGGGCTAGAAAAATATTTTCTTGAATTATTTGTGAAGAAGTTATTTTAGAGGCACAAAATGAAGAAAAAGGTATGCAAAAAAAGAATGACAAAGAGAGAGTTAAGAAGAGTATTTTTCCTTGCTTTTTCATGAGATATTTCTGTAGAATCCCTTCAAATATATCGAGCTATCATTTTCCATAGTAGGATAGCGATTTTGGAGTTGTCAATATGAAAAAAAATACCCACCCTGAATACAGACAAGTTTTATTTGTAGATTCTTCGACAGGGTATAAGTTTGTTTGTGGATCTACATATCAAAGTGAAAAAACAGAAATTTTTGAAGGTCAGGAGTATCCTGTATGTTATGTCAGCGTTTCCTCTTCTTCGCATCCCTTTTTCACTGGAAGTAAGAAATTTGTTGATGCTGAAGGTAGGGTAGATAAGTTCTTGAAACGCTACAGTAATGTCAGACAATCTGTACAGCAGGCGCAGCCCGAAGAAGATAATTTAACTTCTGTTAAGGGAAAGAAAAAAGTTGTAAGTAAGAAAAAGAAGTAAGGCTTTTTCTAACGTTTAATTTTATAGAACGCATTGCGGATCCCAGTGATTTGCAATGTGTTTTCGTTTATAGGCTTTCTCTCTTGCAATGGCTTTTATAATGCGTTATCCTCTTCTAGATGCGTGATAATTTTAAGCAGAAAGCTGCACAATTCTGTTAGTGTTAGAAGGATTTATTCTTTCAAATGTTGCTTATTATCAATTTTCTCTCATTCTTTTAGGGATTCATGAAGAACAAAATTGCCGAATATTTAAACCGGTTAGCAGAAATCGAAATAAAAATTTCAAATCCTGAAATTTTTTCTAATTCTAAAGAGTATACTGCTCTTAGTAAGGAACATTCGTATCTTCTAGAATTAAAAAATGCATACGATAAGATATTGAATTTAGAAAAGGTGCTTTCTGATGATAAGCAGGCCCTAGCTATTGAGAAGGATCAAGAAATGATCGTGATGCTAGAAGAGGGAATTAACGTAAATAAAATAGAGCTAGAGAAATTAAATAAGATATTGGAAAGTTTACTTGTCCCTCCAGATCCTGATGATGATTTAAATGTTATTATGGAATTACGAGCAGGTACAGGAGGTGAGGAGGCAGCCCTTTTTGTTGGAGATTGTGTTCGGATGTATCATCTTTATGCTTCGGCTAAAGGATGGAAATATGAAGTGCTCTCTGTATCTGAATCTGATCTTAAAGGATATAAAGAATATGTTATGGGGATCTCAGGAACTGGAGTTAAGCGTTTACTTCAGTATGAAGCAGGTACTCATCGTGTTCAGAGAGTTCCTGAAACAGAAACTCAAGGACGAGTACATACATCTGCAATTACAATAGCAGTTCTCCCCGAACCCTCAGAAGAAGACACAGAACTCTTCATTAATGAGAAGGATTTAAAAATAGATACATTCAGAGCATCTGGAGCCGGAGGACAGCACGTAAATGTTACGGACTCTGCGGTAAGAATTACTCACTTACCTACAGGGGTAGTAGTCACTTGTCAAGATGAACGTAGTCAACATAAAAATAAAGATAAGGCAATGCGTATTCTTAAAGCTCGGATTCGTGATGCAGAAATGCAAAAAAGACATAACGAGGCTTCTGCTATGCGTTCTGCTCAAGTAGGTAGCGGAGATCGTTCAGAAAGAATTCGCACTTATAATTTTTCGCAAAATCGTGTTACTGATCATAGGATAGGCTTAACTTTATATAGTCTGGATAAAGTTATGGAAGGAGACTTGGATCCAATTACGATGGCCTTGGTTAGACATGCGTATCATCAGTTGCTTGAGCATGGAAATTAAAAAAGTTATTGAAGAGGGTATTGCCTATTTAGATTATTACGGCGTACCTTTATCTCATTCGGAAGCTCTTTATATCCTTATGGATTTGTTAGGACTAAGTTCACGGGCAAAATTGCTAGATCTTTTTGAAATTAATGCATCTATGTTGCACGAATATCAAAACCGACTTGTCATAAGAGCTCGACGGTATCCTACCGCCTATCTTCACGGGAAGACTAATTTTTTAGGGCTAACATTAAATGTAGATTCTAGGGTCCTAATTCCTAGAGCAGAGACCGAGTTGCTTGCTGAGTATATCATTAAGTATCTCATGCTCCACTCTGAGATTCAAACTTTTTATGATATTTGTTGTGGCAGTGGATGTTTAGGACTAGCAATAAAAAAATATTGTCCTCATGTTGATGTTGTACTTTCAGATATTTGTCCTAAGGCTATTGCTGTTGCTAAGATTAATGCAGAAAGTCATGGACTAGATGTCAAAATTCTTCTTGGGGATTTATTTGCTCCCTATGATAGTCCTGCTGACGCTTTTGTATGTAATCCTCCCTACTTGTCCTTTAACGAAATTATTCGTACAGATCCTGAAGTGCGTTGTTATGAGCCATGGAAGGCTCTTATTGGAGGTCCTACAGGATTAGAGTTTTACGAGCGTATAGCTCAAGAATTATTTAAGATTTTGATTCCGAAAGGAGTGGGATGGCTTGAGATTGGTTATAATCAGGGAAAAAGTGTGCAGAATATTTTTTTGAAAAAAGGCATAGGTGGTCGTATTTATCAAGATTTGTCTGGTCACGATAGGATTTTTTTTCTTGAAATGGATCCAAGAGATCCTGTATCCTCAACAATTTATTCTTGATTTTTTCTGGATAAATGATTAATTCTTTGTCGCAAAAGTTATCTTCTATTTTTTCTTCTTTAGTTTCTTCTCGTAGAATTAATGAAGAAAATATTTCTGAGTCTATTCGAGAAGTTCGTTTGGCTCTGTTAGATGCTGACGTAAATTATCATGTCGTTAAGGATTTTATTTCTAAAGTAAAGGAAAAGGTCCTTGGAGAAGAGATTTGGAAGCATATTTCCCCAGGTCAGCAGTTTATACGTTGTTTGCATGAAGAGTTAACCACATTTTTAAGCAATGATGGAGAAAAACTTTTGATTGAAGGAATGCCTTCGGTAATTCTTCTTTGTGGTCTCCAAGGGTCGGGAAAAACAACAACAGCTGCTAAACTTGCTGAATATGTAATTAAAGATCGTAAGGCTAAGAAAGTTCTTGTGGTTCCCTGTGATCTAAAAAGGTTTGCAGCTATAGAGCAATTAAAAATTTTGGTTTCCCAAACAAAAGCTGAACTATACCAAACTCAAGAAGATAACCCCGTATCTGTTGTTACTCGCGCGCTTGCCTATGCTAAAGAGCAAGGTCATGATCTTGTTATTCTTGATACTGCAGGGCGTCTCAATATAGATAACGAACTTATGGAAGAGTTAAGAGCTATACAAAAAGCTTCTCAAGCCAATGAGCGGCTTTTTGTAATGAACCTAGCTATGGGACAGGATATTGTAGGAATAGCGCAAGCGTTTGACAAGTATTTAGATCTTACAGGAGTGATTCTCTCGATGACTGATGGGGACGCGCGAGCAGGAGCAGTTTTTTCAATTAAGCATGTCCTTGGTAAGCCCATTAAATTTGAGGGATGTGGAGAGCGTGTTCAAGATTTGCGTTCTTTTGATCCCCAATCAATGGCCGACCGTATCCTTGGAATGGGAGATACAATAAACTTCGTTAAAGAAATGCGGCAATATATCTCTGAAGAAGAAGATGCAGAGTTAGGTAAAAAACTTGCTACTGCAGCTTTTACTTATGAAGATTATTATAAGCAAATGAAAGCATTTCGTCGCATGGGGCCTTTGAGAAAGCTCTTGGGTATGATGCCAGGTTTTAATAATTCTAATCCAAGTGAAAAGGATTTAGAGGATTCTGAGAAACGGATGAAAACAACAGAAGCAATCATCCTTTCCATGACTCCAGAAGAAAGAAAGGAGCTAGTGGAATTGGATATGAGCCGTATGAAGAGAATTGCCTCTGGATGTGGTTTAAGTTTAGGCGATGTGAATCAATTCCGTAAACAGATGTTGCAATCTAAAAAGTTTTTTAAAGGAATGTCTAAAGGAAAAATGGAACAAATGAAGAAAAAAATGTCTGGAGGAAATCAGTGGCGTTAAAAATTCGTTTAAGACAACAAGGGCGTAGAAATCATGTTGTTTATAGATTAGTACTCGCAGATGTCGAGTCTCCTCGTGATGGTAAGTACATAGAATTATTGGGGTGGTATGACCCTCATAGTTCTGTAAATTATCAGTTGAAAAGTGAACGAATTTTTTATTGGTTAGAACAGGGTGCACAACTTTCTTCAAAAGCTGAAGCTTTAGTAAAACAAGGTGCTCCAGGGGTTTATAGCGCGCTTGTCTCTAAACAAGAAGCTCGCAAACTAGTTATGCGTAAAAAGCGTCGTGTCTATAGACAACGTCGATCTGCACAAAGAGAAGAAGCAGCTAAAGCTGCAACTAAATAGGTAATGAACTGGGATGAAGATAGATATACTTTCTTTATTCCCAGGTTATTTTGATGGTCCGCTGCAAACAAGTATTTTAGGTAGAGCTTTAGAGCAAGGACTCTTAGATGTCCAACTAATAAATCTTCGTGATTTTGGACTCGGCAAATGGAAGCAGGTGGATGATACGCCTTTTGGTTGTAGTGGGATGCTATTAATGGCGGAGCCTGTTACTTCAGCTATTAGAAGTATAAGAAAAGAAAGTTCTAGGGTAGTCTATCTTTCTCCTCAAGGAGCTTTATTAACAGCTGAGAAGAGCCGAGAATTAGCTCAGACTGACCATTTGATATTACTCTGTGGTCATTATGAAGGTATTGACGAGCGTGCTATCGAGAGCGAAGTAGATGAAGAAATTAGTATTGGGGACTATGTTCTAACTAATGGTGCAGTTGCTGCTCTTGTCCTTATCGATGCGGTCTCGCGCTTTGTTCCTGGTGTTTTAGGGAATCAAGAAAGTGCTGAAAGCGATTCTTTAGAAAACGGCTTATTAAAAGGGCCTCAGTATACACGTCCTAGAATATTTGAAGGGAAAGCGGTTCCTGAAGTCTTGTTGCAGGGTAATCATAATGCTATTGCCCAATGGAGATTGGATGCAAGTAAACAAAGGACTTGTGAAAGACGACCTGATTTGTATTTGAACTATCTCTACAATCGCTCTATGAGCGAAGAATTTGGTGTAGATAGTAGAGAGAATCAACATCAATTCAAGTGTGGAAAAATTGCTATAATATTAGAAGTAAAGAAGTTAAAACAGGCAAAAAGTTTTTATTGTAAAGTATTTAGGTGTGACCAACCTTGGATAGGTCTTGAGGATAAATTTTGCCTTCCTGATGAAGGCAAAACCTTATTTTGGTTGCAAGAAGTTGGAGCCGAGAAAAAAAATACGACCACACTATCTGTTTACTTTAATTCTGAAGAGGATTTTCTTTGTCTTCTAAGAAGATGGGAGTTGTTTGGTGGGACATTGTTAGAGAAACACGCTAATGAGCATGTTGTTTTGGCCCTAGCGGAAGATCTAGATGGACATGTATGGATGTTCTCTTGGCATAAGATAAAATAAGAAGGAAGAGAATTTTAGGTGGTATATTATGGGGAATTTACTAAAAGAGTTGGAGCAAGAACAGTGTAGGAACGATCTTCCTGATTTTCATGTTGGTGATACTATTCGGTTAGCTACAAAGATTTCTGAAGGTGGTAAAGAACGCGTTCAGGTATTTCAGGGTACGGTAATGACTCGTCGAGGCGGTGGTTCTGGAGAGACGGTATCTTTACATCGTGTAGCTTATGGCGAGGGTATGGAAAAGAGTTTCTTGCTTAATAGTCCTAGGATTGTAAGTATTGAAGTTATTAAGCGAGGTAAAGTTGCTCGAGCGCGCTTATATTACTTAAGAGGAAAAACAGGTAAAGCTGCTAAGGTTAAAGAATTTGTAGGGCCCAGATCCTCAAAAAAATAGCCTACTTCCACTAGCCAGCGACAGAATATCTTCCTATTTAATGAGTATTAATAATCTGCAGTAGCGTATGAATACTTCTATTTCTGATTCTGAAGTCCAGCGTTTTCTCTCTATGATGACTTTTGAGAATGAAGTTGCTTCTGAAGGATTTAGTCTAATCGCTGGTGTAGATGAAGCTGGAAGAGGGCCACTTGCAGGCCCCGTAGTTGCTGGTGCTTGTGTTTTACCTCGAGGAACAGTGTTTCCTGGAATAAACGACAGTAAAAAATTAACTCCTAAGGAACGAGCTAAAATTCGTGAAACTTTAGTACAAGATCCAAAGGTCTTTTTTGGTATAGGTGTTGTTTCCGTAGAAAGAATAGACCAAATCAATATTTTAGAAGCTACTAAAGAAGCGATGATTGAAGCGATTTCTTCTTTATCAATACTCCCAGATTTTCTTCTTGTTGATGGCTTGTATCTATCTCATGTAATTCCTTGTAAAAAGATAGTTCGAGGGGATGCTAGATCGGCATCAATAGCTGCAGCCTCTATACTAGCCAAAGAGTATCGTGACGAATTGATGCTAAAATTACATGAGCTATATCCTCAGTATGGATTTGATAGGCATAAGGGATATGGAACTACTTTTCACTTAGAAGCAATACGCCGTTATGGTCCCAGTCCTTGCCATAGAAAGACCTTTTCTCCGATCAAGCAAATGTGTGTTGCTCTATGAATAAGATTTTAGTCGACTACCCCTTTTCCCCAGATGGTCCTGAGTGCTTGCCAAAGCTTTTTACTATTAGTGCTCCGGCGGGAGTAGGAAAAACAACTCTTGTCCGTATGCTAGAGGAGGAATTTCCTTTTACCTTTGTTAAAACTATATCGGTAACAACAAGGAAAGCTCGAGAAGGGGAGGTCTCTGGTAAAGATTATCATTTTGTTTCACATCAAGAATTTCAAAAACTTTTAGATGATCAGTCTCTATTGGAGTCAGTTTTTCTGTTTGGAGAATATTATGGGACAAGTATGTTAGAGATTGAACGAATTTGGAATCTTCGAAAACACGCGATTGCTGTTGTTGATATCCAAGGGGCTTTATTTATTCGATCTCACATGGTGAGCACATCTATTTTTATTGCTCCACCTTCACAAGAGGAACTTGAGAGAAGATTAGCTTTACGAGGGTCTGAAGAGCGAATCCAAAGAAAAGAACGACTAGAGCATAGCCTTGTTGAGCTTGCAGCTGCACATCAGTTTGACTATGTTATTGTTAATGATGACTTAAATCAAGCTTATAAGGTTTTAAAAAGCATTTTTATAGCTGAAGAACATAGGAATATATTATGAATAAAAAAGATCGTTTCACTAATGAAAAGTTAAACAAACTTTTCGATAGTCCTTTTAGTTTAGTGAACTATGCGATTAAACAAGCAAAGATTAAGATTGCAAAAGGCGACGTTCGCTCTTCCAATGTTGCGATTGAAACTCTCCTACTATTAGATCGCGATGGGATACAACCAGATTTTATTGAAGAGACTACAATTACTGTCTCCCCTCCTGTAGAAAGAAAAAGATCAGAACACACAAATTCTAGGAAAAAAGATCCATCAGCATATACTTGGAGTGATGTAAAGTAATGTCAAAAAGGGTTTTGATTACCTCAGCTTTACCCTATGCTAATGGTCCACTACATTTTGGTCATATTGCAGGAGTTTATCTTCCTGCGGATGTGCATGCGAGGTTTCGTAGGTTATTAGGGGATGATGTCCTTTATATTTGTGGCTCGGATGAATTTGGCATAGCGATTACTTTAAATGCAGATCGTGAAGGGTTAGGATATCAAGAATATGTGGATATATATCATAAGCTACATAAAGATACCTTTGAAAAGTTAGGGTTTGCTTTAGATTTCTTTTCTCGAACTACAAATTCCTTTCATGAAGAGATTGTCCAAGATTTTTATAAGCAGCTTAAAGCTTCTGGATTGATTGAGAATCGTCTTTCTGACCAACTCTATTCTGAAGAAGAAGGACGTTTTCTTGCGGATCGGTATGTAGAAGGAAAATGTCCTCGTTGTGGATTTGATGGTGCTCGGGGTGACGAATGTCAGCATTGTGGTGCGGACTACGAGGCAACAGATTTGGTAGATCCTAAGTCTAAGATTTCTGGAGCTGCGTTAATAAAAAGAAAGACAGAACACTCGTATTTTCTTTTAGATCATGTTCAAGATGCTTTGCTTGCTTTTATTAAAGACTGCTATTTACCTGAACATGTTCGTAAATTTGTTGTAGATTATATAGAGAATGTTAGACCTCGCGCTATTACTCGAGATTTATCTTGGGGGATTTCTGTTCCAGATTTTCCAGGGAAAGTGTTTTATGTATGGTTTGATGCTCCTATAGGATATATCAGCGGAACTATGGAATGGGCGGCCTCCCAAGGCAATCCCGAGGCGTGGAGGTCTTTTTGGCTTGAAGAAGACGTAGAGTATATCCAATTTATAGGTAAAGACAATCTTCCTTTCCATGCTGTGATTTTCCCAGCTATGGAATTAGGGCAGAAACTTCATTATAAGAAAGTTGATGCCTTAGTAGTTTCAGAGTTTTATCTCTTAGAGGGGCGTCAATTCAGTAAGTCTGAGGGTAACTACGTTGATATGGATGCATTTTTGAATTCATATTCTCTAGATAAATTGCGTTATGTGCTCGCCGCTACAGCTCCAGAAACTTCAGATAGTGAATTTAGTTTCCTTGATTTTAAGACACGTTGTAATTCCGAGTTGGTAGGAAAGTTTGGGAACTTTATAAACCGTGTTCTAGCTTTTGCTGAGAAGAATCATTATGACAAGCTTTCTTATAATTCTGGGCTTTTAGAAGATAGTGACAAGGTATTTCTTAAAGAGGTTCTTGAGCTTGTTAGGGATGCTGAAAAGTGTTATAGAGATTATAGCTTACGTAAAGCAACGAACGTCATTATGGCACTGGCAGCTTTAGGAAATGTTTATTTTAATCAAAAAGCTCCCTGGAAGCTCTTAAAAGAGGGTGCTCGTGATCGTGTCGGGGCAATTTTGTTCTGCGCATGTTATTGTCAGAAATTGCTAGGTTTGATTAGTTATCCGATCATGCCTGAAAGTGCTATAGCGATTTGGAAGATGATCTCACCAAAGTCTCTAGAAAACTGTGAGTTTGATAAAATGTATGCTAGAAATCTATGGAATCAAGCAATTTTAGATATTATAAGTGAAGAGTTTCACCTAAAGTCTCCATGGTTGCTATTTACAACCGTAGACTAGACTCTAGACGTTGTATACTGTTAAGATTTTGATTTTCGGATTTTATTTGGAGTCTAGTTTTTTAAGCGCATCTGCTAGGCCTGTACATCGGTGCTGGACTCGATTATTTCTTGTTGCAATAGCAATAGCTTTTTTTGTTCCAACAAGAATCACTAATTGTTTGCCTCGAGTGATAGCAGTGTAAAGGAGATTTCTATAGAGCATCATGAAGTGCGATGTATGGATAGGAATAATAATACAAGGACTTTCACTCCCTTGATACTTATGTACTGAAGTAGCATAGGCTAATACTAAATCATCAAGCTCCGAAAAAGAGTAGCTTATATGTCTTCCTTCCATACGAACAACAACAGATTTTTCTTCGAAATTGATTGTAGATACGTAGCCTATATCTCCGTTAAAGACTTCTTTATTATAGTTATTACGGGTTTGCATGACCTTGTCTCCAATAGCATAGGATTGAAACCTTCCATGGAGATTTGCTTTTTTAGGGTTTAGCGCATGTTTGAGTGCTTTATTTAAATTATAGATTCCTAGGGTTCCCTTTTTCATAGGGGCTAAGACTTGAATATCTTGAGGATAGATATGATATTTTTTTGGAACAAACTGGGTAATGAGATGAATGATATGATTGAGAGCTTCTTCCTGATCGTCCTTTTGGAAAAATAAGAAGTCTCGACGTCCTGTTTCTGGGTACAAAATAGGAAATTCTCCTTCATTTACTCTATGTGCATTGGTCACGATTCCTGAGTCATGAACTTGGCGAAAAATTTTATTTAATCTGATGACTGTTATTTTATTTGATGTAATTAGGTCCTTAAGAATATTGCCTGGACCTACACTTGGAAGCTGATGAATATCTCCAATAAACACTAGAGTAGTATAGTCAGGAAGAGCTTTTAGGAAATGGTGTAATAAGTGTGTATCAATCATTCCTGATTCATCAACAATGATTAAATCACAATCTATAGGGTTGTCGTGATTTTTTCGGAAAGACTTAGTTTTAAAATCATATTGGAGGAGCGCATGAATCGTAACAGAATGTTTTTGTGTGATTTCTGTCATTCGTTTAGCAGCTTTTCCTGTAGGAGCCGCTAGGATGATTTTATGAGTCACTTGCTCAAAGATTTTGAGTATTGCTTGAGTGATAGTACTTTTTCCTGTTCCAGGTCCTCCTGTAATGATCAGCAGCTTTTCAGAAAAACAAGCTTTAATAGCTTCTTGTTGTTGTTCTGCTAGAGTTACGCTTAAGTTGTCTTCAACCCAGGCAATAGCTTTTTCTCCATCGATAGAGCGTGTTCTTCTTGAAGAAAATAAAACGCGCTTCAAATCAGCAACTATAGTTTTTTCTGCAAGATAAAGATAACGTGTCCAGACATGCAAGGTTCCTGCAATATCTTGAGTATATAGTAGTTTACGGCTTTGCATATTAAGGATTTGTGTCTGGATTTCTTCTAGGGTAATAGGAGATTCAAACACATCCTGATTTAAAAGCTTGGCAACGATCTCTGTAAGCAATTCTAGGGGATAACAAGTATGGCCTTCTTCTTGCAGTTCTTCTAAGGAATGTTCGATACCAGCACATAGGCGACTTTCAGAATTTTTAGGAACACCGAGTTTCATAGCTATAAAATCAGCAGTTTTAAATCCAATTCCTTCCATTTCTCTAGCTAGAAGAAAGGGATCCTCACAGATTTTTTCTATAGACTTTTCTTGGTACTTTTTAAAAATCCTCACGCCATAATGAATTGGAATATTGTATTCCTGAAGGAAGAGTAATGTTTTTCTTAAGATCTTCTGTTCACAAAGTTGTTTACAGATGTTAGCGCATCTTGTGTCACTAATGCCAGCAACTTCACTTAAGCGTTCAGGATTAATATCTAGAATATAGCAGGTTTTTTCTTGAAATTTTTCAATAATCTTCTCAGCAATCTTAGGACCTATTCCTTTAATGAGTTTCGAAGTGAGATAGTGAAAGACACCACGATATTCATAAAGGAGAGAAGAGTCATAACTATGAATTTGGAAGTACTTAGTATTTGAATAAGATTGACTCCACACGCCATAAATCTGAACTTGGGAGCCTAGTACCAAGGGGGAGGGAAGTTTGCCTTTAATCAAAATAGGAGTATGTCTATCAGGTATTTTAATATAAGCAGTAACTTCCCCGGAGTCTTTGTTTTCAACAAGTATTTGCTCTAAGTATCCGCAAATTTTTTCCATAGAATTCTAAAACATTGTTTTCTGGAAAATGAAGTACCTTAGGGAATCTTTATAAAAAACAAGGATCATAAACTTTTTCGGATAAAAACGAAAAATCCCAGGGTTTTTAATCTTGGGGTAAACATATCAATGAATTATTTTATATAGTAACTATTTCCTCGTACATTGTTTTTTATTCTCGGATGCAAAATCAAGGCAACCAGGGAACCCTCATTACTAAAACGATTTTTACTACTACAATGAGTAGAAAAGACTAGCTCTATTGTAGGTTCGAATAGAAATAAAACAACTTTTGTTTCACTAGCTTCTAATCATAATGAACATACGGAGGGATTTCATTCTTAGTTGCTGGCAAAAAGCTACTTTTTGACGTGCCTTCTATCCAGCTTTGTTAATATCATAAAGATAAAGATTACCAAAATCTATTGTAGAATAGGCTGGATAACATGAGAGAAAGACATCAGGAACATAGAAAAGCATGTGGCAGTCTTTTTTGGTTTCTTTATTCAAGAGAAGGTGAAACTTGATGACCTTTTGAGCTTTTTCCTATTTTTCTGCCAAAGAGTACAAGACAAAGTAAGCTTCCTCCTAACATTAAAAAGATTCCTAGGCCTTCTTTTATGGAAGGAAGACTCCTTGAGTAAAGATAGGTAAGCACAAGACCAAAAATAGGTTCAAAAATTAATATAGCGCCTAATAAGGCTGGAGAGAGGTTAACACTAGCTTTATTCCAGGCCGTTAGAGCTTTTGCTGAGGAGAAGATTCCCATAGCTCCGCATAGAAGGAAGAAGAGGAGCCGTTCTGAGATAGGTGTGTATGTGATTAGGGTTCTTGTAATATGGGTAACCTCCAAGAAATCTAGGACTACAATCAGAGGGAGGCAAACTATTAAAGCGCTGATTCCAATAAGATAGCTCCATGATCTAGGATTAAGTTCCGGGTGCTTATCCAGTAGCGATTGATTGCAGATCACATAGATTACCCACAGGCTTGTAGAGAATATAACCATTCCAATTCCCAAGATGGAATAGAGAGGAGAGGCTGCTGTTGGTAATTCGAGGGCAGAGATATGGGTTAAGATTACTCCTATGATAATGATACTACTGATAGCAAAGAGTAAAGGATATGAGAGTTCTTTTTGCTTTGTATTGGAGTAATAGAGCACCGCTATAGGGGCTAGACCCGCAATAACTACTGTAATGGCTGATCCAACATAGCGGATGCCCAGTGTGACTCCGAAGTAGTAAAGAGGATTAATGAGTAGGGTCCAAAGTATGCTTTTCCCCCAAAGACTTAAAGAAGTTTTTTTTATTAATGAGGGATTTTTTATAATACAAGCAATCAGAGAGAAAATGCCAAAAATGGTATAACGAGTAAGAACAATGTCAAGATCCCCGAAAGAACTCAGGAAGTTTGGAATGACAAAGACCATGCCCCAATATAAACAGGCAATAAGACCTTGAAATATACCTAGAGGTAGGTTGCGGGATTTAGACTCTTGATTTTCGTTAGGAAACATAAAGTTCTCAGAGAATATGAGCAAAAAAACTACTCATAATTTTAACATGGCTGGGATTTTTTTCGATATTCGGACTTTTAAATAATACGAAACGATTTTCTCTTCTAGAGGAAAGATAGAAACACAAGAGAAAAATGCTTAAAAACCAAGTCCTTGTTTATTGTAGTGAAGGGGTTTCTCCTTATTACCTGCGACATACCATACGTTTTCTTCGGCACTATAGTCGCCAGATAAGAGATTTAGATATTCTCAGGGTCGATGGGAATTTTTTAATTAAAAATCCCTTTTGGGAAGCATCGACTCGCTTACTTGTATTCCCAGGTGGTGCCGATCGGCCTTATCATCGTGTGCTTCATGGCTTAGGAACTGCGCGTATTTCTGAGTATGTTTATGAAGGAGGGAACTTTCTAGGTATTTGTGCAGGAGCTTATTTTGGCTCTAGGATGATTTATTTTTATGAATCTGAAGGAGCGCCGCTTCAAGGGATACGAGATTTAGGATTTTTCCCAGGGACTGCTAAAGGTCCAGCTTATGGTGGATTTTCTTATGTTAGTCCTGCTGGGGTAAGAGTCTCCCCTCAGATGTTTTCAGAGTTTGGGTTAGGATACGCTATGTTTAATGGTGGATGTATTTTCGAAGGAGTTGAAGAGTATCCCGAAATGAACGTTGAGTCTCGTTATGCAGATCTTCCTGGACAACCTGCCAGCATAGTATCTAGGATTTTCGGTAAAGGTCTGGCTGTTCTTTCAGGACCTCATATAGAATATCTTCCTTACTACTGCCAGATGATGGAGGGTAATGTGCAGGAGGCTCGTGAATTTCTTCGAAGAGAGTCTGTAACGTTGAACTGCTACTGTGAGAATCTTATCAAGCGGCTACTGTTCCCTCTGTTTTCCGAATTGGAACGATAGAATCTTTGAATTCTTGAGAATTAATCAAGTTGGCTTTCTTGTGACATTGAAGTCTTTAATAACTTGATAGAGAAGGGGACAAGAAAGAACTATGGAACGGGTAACCACATTTCGAATATTGTTAGTTTTATTAGTGATGCAGGACCTCTCTTCATAGCCTTGGATTAATCCAAAGGAGGCAACGTTTGGTGGTGCAAGGTTCTTTTTATATATAAACCGATTGAGATAGTCTTCAGGTTCTAATACGTATTCATATTCATTATAGTTGAGCTGCTCAAATACGCAGAGAAAAGCGAGTACTTCTATTTTTCTTAATAGGAGGTTTTCACTTCCCGTTATCAAGGGATGAATAAGCAAAACTTGACTTTCCTCTAATGCTATTGAAAATAAGTTGTGGTAATGGATAAAAAATTTTTTAAAAATCTCATAGAGCTGATTAGAAGAGACCTTTTTGTTCTTGACTATAGGGAAATAGTAGGTTGCATTATTGATCACAGTTTGGATAAGACCATCATCGTATTCGGGTGAGATATTTAAATCCTCAAAGGAGACTTGAGAAGCTACGCCTAAAGTCCCTATATTTTTTTTCTCTAACTTTAAGCGAAGCGTCTCTAGTGATTCAGAGGTTACAAAGACTGTTGGATCCATATGAAGATGAGAAAGAGCATACCCAGAATCTTCTTCTATTATTGTCCAACTTGTAAGGGCGCTTTTAATTAGAAAATTTGGATCTTTAAGAAACACGTTATTCCACTTTTTAGGAGAGGGAAAGAAGATTTGTGCTCCTTGATATACTTGTTTTCCTCGATATAACGATGTCTGTAAATCTAAACAGGATGAATCAGATGGTGTTACCTTATTTCGAAGGATATTTAGGAGGTCAGGAGTTAATGAAGGAGTTTTTTTAGGAAGTTTAGGCTCTAGTATAGGTTTGTCAAATTTTCTCTTGATGACTGAACAGCAATGTGTTTGAAAGAGAATAGAGATTCCTGTAACTATGAATATCACACTAAGAATGCATAGCGCAGCAATTAATAGAGTGTTTGGAAGTAGTCCGGTTAATAGAATGATCACGCATATCGCTATAGTTAAGAACAGAGAAAGGACTGTGAGAGAAAGTTGAACTAATCCGCATGATGAAGACTGTTCTTGGGTTAATTGAGATTCTTTATAGTGATTGGTAACTGGGGAATATCTAACCATATGGCATTAGGTAATAGCAAAGAACTCATTAAAAGAGTCTATATGCTAGAGAAGGATGAAAAATAAAATTAAATAGAAAAATCCTCCGGAGGATGGGTTCGAACCAACGACCAATGGATTAACAGTCCACTGCTCTACCGCTGAGCTACTCCGGAACAGACTTTGTTGCCTACATGTTCTATTACACAATGGTAAAAAGTCAATGATTTTCACAATCTCATAAGATAAAGGTTCATTATAATCTTCCGATTTTTATTAATTTTTTTTGCACTATTACTTATCTTCATTCAAATTACGTAGTTTTTGGAGTGATTTATGGGGGATGCTAAAGTAGAACGACCTACTTATAATGGATCTTCATTGATTTTAAAAACATCGGTGGCTCAGGAAGTCTTTAAACAACATCGTAAGGCCTTTTACCTTTTATTGATTGCTTCAATTATAGTTTTGGTAGCTATTGGAATAAGTTTCTGTATATTTCCTGAGTATGTAATTGCTTTTGTTTTGACTATAGTTTTCTTTGTCCTTGGTATAAGCATTGCATTATTTTTCTTGATGCGTGGCTTGCGTTTTTCACTTAATGATCGCTTATGGTTGTCAGAAAAAGGATATGCTCTTAGTCAAAATGAGCTTGGACCTTTTTTGGATGTACGTCTAGTAAGGGAAATTTTAGAAAAATCTCCCTATATTAAATCAAGAGCTTTACTCCCTTTAGCAGATATATCTGAGGATCCTGGACAAGCTGCAGTTGTATTACTTTCTCCCTGGACTTTTTTTTCGTCTATGGATTCAAGCGCTTTATTTCCGATTCCTCAACAAGAGGGG
This sequence comes from Chlamydia serpentis, assembly GCF_900239945.1. NCBI lineage: Bacteria > Pseudomonadati > Chlamydiota > Chlamydiia > Chlamydiales > Chlamydiaceae > Chlamydia > Chlamydia serpentis. Next base: position 136,875 of record NZ_LT993738.1, read on the forward strand.
GATGAATATACAGACCACACGTTCCCTTTGCTTTCTAGGCTAGAAAGAACATCACTTTTAGTTTTATTGAGTGTCTTTACTCTTAACGATATCAGGAAAGATAGTATTCCCTTAGATGAACAGAATTTTTTTCCTTTTGTAAGTAAGAAAGCAAAGGATTATGGGGTTCAAGATTTAAAGTATAAGGTTATATCTTGGTTGAAAGAAATAAGCCTCGAATTAGAACCCGATATTAATTTTCAGGTCTCAAGGGCACTGTTTTCGGCATATCGTTATTTAAGACGTCCTGATTTGACTTCCTTAGAGTTGGAACGTTTGCATCTCATAAGCTGCTTTCAAGGAAATCTTGTTCATTACTTATCTTTATTTGTTAATCCTAAAGATTTATCCGATCCTGAATTTCTAAATATTTGCAAGCATGTAGAATGGGATAAATTTATTGCAGCATGTAAGGCTGCCTTTTTGAAAAATCCAAAAGGTATTTATATTGAGCATGTAAAACAATTTTTGTTGAGTAATATATGATTGAATTTACCTTTGCTCATCCTACTTCTGCAATTAATCTTCAGAAGATCGAGGAACGCATTGGCTTGCGAATGAAAAAGGTTTCTACCTTAGCAATAGCGAGTCTCTTTATATTAGCTATCTCTGCTGTGATTATGGGTATATCAATTGCAGGATTATTTGGTACAAGTACATGTATCATAGGGTTTATTTTATTTGTACTTTCTTTGATAGCGTCTGTTTTTTTGCTTGGTTCTTTGTATTTTGTTGCTCAGGAACTTAAATATTATGATTTTAAAGAGTTTCGTTTTTTGCCTAGAGAAGCTATTGCTTCTAGTCTATCGTGTTATAAACATCTCTCTTCAAATGTTGTTGAAGACATTTTACAAAATACTCTGTCCTTTCCTGAGCTCAGTGCTCTTTTAGATCCTGAGCAATTTTTCTTAGAGTTTCCTTATGTGACAGGTTTATTTGCTAATCATTCCATGGAAGAAAAAGATCGTTTATCTCGGGAGGCTTGTTTCATTTTATTAGGAGAAATTTCTTGGAGGGATTACGAAGAAAAAATTTTTCCTTGGTTAAACGATTCTGGTATGACCTGTGAAAAATTTTTTGCTCTTTTGAAGAGTCATTTCGATCTTGAAAACTTAGAGAATAAAATTGAAAAGTGGATAATGAAGGGGTATCCAGAAATTAATCTTAGCCAGAAAATTTCTTGGGATCAACATGTTTATCAGGGATGTCTTAAGTTTTTAAAGGGGGATATGAACGATTGTAGATACCAAAGATATTTAAAGATGATAAGTTACTTTTCTGGGGAGTTTCCAGCACTTCTTTTAGCTTTGGGGAAGGAATCTAATGGGATTTATGGTTGTCCTCAAGTTCCTAAAAATCTTACTTGGGATAAGTTTATAAAAAATATGCCAAGTCTTCTGGAAAGAAAAAGAGTTCTTCGAGGATGGAAGATTTCGTTAGACGATTTTAAAGACCTAGTTTAATGAAAAAATAGTCCTCGGATGAAGCCGATAATTTCCTCTGTTGGTGTTGCAGGGGTGTTTACATCATTGAGATAATCTTGAAATCCTGGATATGTTGAATAAAAGTATTTATGGGCTTGTTGTGATAAAGGTTTAACAATATCTCCAGGAAGATTTAGATGATATAGGCTTTCTTCTAGTGCAAGATACAATAAGGACCGCAAGGCTATAGAGAGGTTTGGATGTTCTTTAGAAAAGCTATTGTGGCTGTGGAATTCCAAAGTTGGTACCGAGAGATGAGGAATATCTTTGTGGTTAGTACGTAGTCCATACAGTCTCGTGTTTAAGAGTAGACATTTGCGAATTAGCACGGGAGTACGATCTATCCATAGGTTTGAAGAGATCTCTTTTTCGGGATAGAAGTTTTTCCATATTAGGGACCAGTTTGTTTTTGTCCCGTGGTTGTCATAAGGAAATATCGTGAAGTTTGCTCCGTGAATAATTAGGTCTGAGATTTCTAATTTTTTAGTTAGTAGCATAGATACTAAGGAAAATCGTACATCTGCATATTCGATTTCAGCAGCATAAGGGAAACGCTCTGAGGACAGCGGATTATAAATACAGACATGGCGGATTTTAACCCCAGAAGTTCTTATTGAGACCCTTCCTATAGTCACTTGAGTATGCAAGCGACTAGATAACCAATGTTCAACGATACTTTCTTTGCGTATCCAGAAATAAGCAATAAAGCAGCATCCTATAAGAAGTAGATTTTTGAGAAGCTTAAACATAGCCAGAGAATTTTTTATCTTAACAATTAAGATAGATTAAGAAATGAATATTCCAAAAGAAAAAGGTCTCTTTTCTTTTGAGTAAAGAAAAGAGACCTCGCGAATAATTGTTAGTATTAAATTAAAAGACTAGTAATCCATTCCTGCACCAGGCATTGCTGGAGCTGAAGAAGACTTCTCTTCTGGAATATCTGCGATTAATGCTTCTGTTGTTAGGAGCAAACCTGCTATAGAAGCTGCGCTTTCTAGAGCTGAACGAGTAACTTTAGTTGGATCTAAAATTCCTGCGTCAATCATATCTGTATAGGCATCGCGTAAAGCATCATAACCTTCGTTTGCAGATCTTGCTAGAACTTGCTGACAAATGATAGCTCCTTCTTTACCAGCATTAGTTGCAATTTGTTTTAATGGAGCTGTTAATGCTTTTAAGATAATACGAGCACCAATAGCTTCATCTTCGTTAGCTAACATAGGAAGGAAAGCTTCTAATGTAGGGATGCAACGAACCAAAGCAGTTCCACCACCAGGGAGGATTCCTTCTTCGACAGCTGCAATAGTTGCATGTTGTGCATCATCTACTCTGTCTTTTTTCTCTTTCATTTCTACTTCAGTAGCTGCCCCAACTTTGATTACAGCAACACCGCCAGAGAGTTTCGCTAAACGCTCTTGGAGTTTTTCTTTATCATAGTCTGAAGAACTATCTTCGATTTGTTTTTTGATATTATCACATCGAGATTGGATATCAGATTTATTACCCAATCCTTCAACAATTGTCGTATCTTCTTTAGTTACGATAATTTTTTTAGCTTTTCCTAACATGGCTAGGGTAGTATTTTCTAATTTCATACCCAGTTCTTCACTGATGAGTTGACCACCAGTAAGAATAGCAATGTCTTCTAGCATAGCTTTTCTTCTATCACCAAAGCCAGGAGCTTTCACTGCACATACTCTAAATCCTGCGCGGAGTCTATTGACCACTAGAGTTGCTAAAGCTTCTCCTTCAATCTCTTCTGCAATGATTAAAAGAGGGCGACCAGATTCTGCTACTTGTTGCAAAACTGGAAGAAAATCTTTAATTCCAGAGATTTTCTTATCATAGATTAGTATAAGAGCATCTTCTAGAATGCATTCCTGAGTTTCTGGGTTTGTAGAAAAGTAGCTAGAGAGATAGCCACGGTTGAAATTCATTCCCTCTACAACATCAAGAACAGTTTCAAATCCTTTAGCTTCTTCAACTGTAATGGATCCGTTTTTACCAACTTTTTCCATGGCTTCTGCAATAAGATTTCCGATTTCAGAATCGTTATTTGCTGAAATAGTAGCTACTTGAGCAATTTCTTTATGATGTTGAACAGGCTTGCTAATTTTTTTAAGTTCATCAACAACAACTTTTACAGCTTTGTCGATACCTCTTTTAAGGTCCATAGGATTAGCGCCTGCGGTGACGTTTCTTAACCCTTCACTATAGATAGCTTCTGCAAGAACAGTTGCTGTGGTGGTTCCGTCGCCAGCTTTATCAGCAGTTTTGCTTGCGACTTCTTTCACCATTTGAGCGCCCATATTTTCGTGCTTATCTTCAAGCTCGATTTCTTTCGCGACTGTAACACCATCTTTAGTCACTTGGGGAGAGCCGAAGCTTTTGTCAATGACTACGTGACGTCCTTTAGGACCTAGGGTGACTTTTACTGCTTCTGCAAGAGTTTTCACTCCTTTATGTATTTTTTTTCTGGCTTCTTCATTGTACTTAATATTTTTCGCTGCCATCTTTGTTCTCCTTAACTTTCTATAATCTGCAAACTATTATTTTATTTTAGGACGGCCATGATTTCATTGGATTGTAAAATGACGTACTCTTCGTCATCGATTGTGATTTCTTGACCTGCATACTTATCCATTAAAATGGTATCGCCAACTTGAACTTCGAAAGGAAGTAGTGTGCCATCATCGGTTCGTTTGCCTGTGCCTAAAACAAGAACTTCGGCACGATCTTGTTTCCTTTTTGCTGTATCGGGTAGGATGATTCCTCCACGAGCAGTGGCTTCTTCCTCTTCTCTTTTTACTAAGATTCTGTCGCCCAAGGGCTTAATTCGGAGGGTCGTTGCTTGATCAGACATTTATATGCTCCTTATGTTTTACGTTCTAAGAGACTTTGTTATTTCTGGCATCACGATAACAAAGTGGTTTTTTTTGTGCAATAATTTTAGCAGTTAATATTGTTGAGTGCTAAAAAATTCAACTTTTTGAAAGCAGAGAAGAGAGTAGATCGATCTTCTTGGTAATGAATGCAAAGGCTTGGTGGAGTGGATCAACCGTTGTCATATCTAATCCCGATTTTTTTAAAATATTTAATGGGAAATCCGATCCTCCGCTTTTTAAAAAGTTTAAATAAAGATCAAGAGCACCTGGCTCGTTGGTGAGAATTTTTTCAGCAAAAGACAAAGAGGCTACAATACCTGTAGCATATTGATACACATAGAAATTATAGTAGAAATGAGGAATTCTTGCCCACTCTAATGCAGATAGTGGGTCGAAGGTTATAACACCTCCATAAAATTCTTGTTGTAAATTGTGATAAGTTGTTGAAAAGAATTCTTCGGTAAGTGCAAGGCCTTGTTCTGCTGCAGAATGAATATCATATTCAAAGGCTGCAAATAATGTTTGACGGAATAGGGTTGAGAATATCGTATCAAGAGTTCGGGTAATGATTATGATTTTCTCTTCTTTAGTTTGATCAGATTTGCTTAGAGCATCCATAAGGAGCATTTCATTAAATGTTGAGGCAATTTCAGCAAGAAACAGAGGATATTGAGCGTTATGATAAGGTTGAGCTTCTGTGCTGAAATAGGTATGCATGCTGTGTCCTGCTTCATGAGCTATAACTGAGACGTCATAAAGTGTACCGGTATAATTTAACAGGATGTAGGGGGGACTATCATAGCATCCTGAAGAATAAGCTCCTGACCGCTTATTTTTATTTTCGTATCTGTCTACCCAGCGATTGAAAAGAAGGCCGTTTCTTAAAATATCAACATAAGTGGTTCCTAGAGGAAGAAGGCTCTCACAGACAAGGTCGACGCCTTCTTCGTATCGATACTTTCTTTCTATAGTTTGAGTAATAGGAGCATAAACATCATAGAAGTGAAACTCTTTTAGATTTAATGCATCTTTCTTTAAATTGAAATAGCGGTTAATCAAGGAGATATGTTTTTTTATTTCTTTTATGAGATTAGTATAAACAGCTATAGGGATATTGTTTTGGAAAAGAGAAGCCTCTAAACAGGAAGCATAGTTTCTTGCTTTTGCTTCAAAGAGATGCGCTTGGACCTTTCCGTTAAGAAGATTAGCGAATGTATTGCGGTAATCATAGTAGCGTTGACATTGAGCTAAATAAGTCGTAGAACGTAACTTTCGATCTGGCGATTGCATGTATAAAGAAGCCGTTGCGTGAGATAGGGGATGCTCTTCCCCTTTAGAGTCTCTAGCTGTTCCAAAGGGAATTTCAGAATCATTCAATGAAGAAAAGGCTTTATTAGAGACGTTAAGGACAGAAAATGCTGAGGCAAGGATCTTTTCTTCATTTGCTGTTCCAGTATGAGGGGCAAGACGGAAAATTTTTTTTAGATAGAATCTATAGGGAGTAAGAATTGCACTTGATAACAAGTAGTTTACTTTTTCTTCAGTAAGGGCAACTAAAGCAGGTTGGATCCATGAGATTTCTTGAGAAAAGAGGGTATAAAGATAGATAGCCGATAGATAGTCTTTCTCTCCTTGGGGACTGGCAATATCTTGATCGTGGATCAGATGAGCGTATACATAGAGTTGATCAAGTTTTCGTTCTACAGAAAATTTTTTCGATAAGAGCTTGTTTAAGGATTCAGGATTATCGATTTGATAATGAGATGGAGCAAATTCAGGCCATATTGGTGAACAATCTTTCCCCGAGCTGCAGAGATCAAAATCCTTTTTCCAGTCCTCTCTAGTCATATAAAGGGGAGTTATATCCCAACAGTTTGCAGGATCTACCTCGGCTCGCATTGGAGGTGTCTCACTTTTGAGTTTTGAGGTCATAAAGATTATTCTCCTTTTTATGATGGAAAATGGACAAGAGGCTTTACTATAGGACAATCTTTAAGAAAAAGCCAAGAACGAATCTTCAGTTAAATATTAGAAGGGGTTATCTGTATCTATGAAAATTGTAGGGACTTGCAGTACACTGTTTAAATGATGGGCAAGAGATTTTGGACCGATTTTTTCTGTTGCTGTATGTCCGAATGCTAAAAAATTAATGTTGTTTTCAAGAGCTGTAGACCAAGCGGGTTCGTCGAAGTTGCCTGTGATGAAACAATCAACCTGACGGGTTACTGCAAAAGAGAGTTCTCTATAAGCGCCTCCAGAAACGATTGCTGCGGAAGAGACTGTCGATGGCCCGCCTAAGGCGGATCCTTTTAAAGGGGCTTGGTAGTACTGAGATAAGAGATTAGTAAAAGTATTTATGTGGACTGGGGAAAAAGATCCTTGGACCCCTAGATTAGGAAAAGAAGAGCCGAAGGGTTGTAGATCCTTCCAATTTAGATCTAAAGCGACTCGCCAATTATTCCCTAAAGTAGGATGGGCATCTAGAGGAAGATGGTAGGCAAGGAGCTGGATATCGTGTTGGATCAGTAACTGGATGCGTTTATACATCATGCCCGTAATAGGGTAGGGCATGCCTTTCCAAAAAATACCGTGATGAACAATTAGCACATTGACATTGGCTTTGATAGCTTGTTTTATCGTTTCTATATCAGCAGTAACAGCAACGCCAATTTTTTTTAGTGCAACCTGAGCATTTCCAACCTGAAGGCCATTAGGTCCGTAATCTTGGAATGTTCCTGAAGCAAGAAGGTTATCGAGGTGAGAAAGTAGTTCCGCAACATTCATAGGGTTAACTTGTAAAATCACAATTATTAATAGATCATTGAGGCCTTATTATAAAGATTCTTGTTTTAAAAAGAAATATTTATATATTTTTTGATACCAGAATCATTTTTTAAATGGTAAAATAAGAGTCCTAATTTCCATTAGTTATGTATGATAAATCTAAATATTTATTGTAATTCGTCCCCCAGAGGTCTTTTAATTCAAGACCATAGGAGTCATATACAGATAGAAAGTAAGACTAGGTATCTTTATACGATTGTTAGTTTCGCCTTTTTAGTTGCTCATTTTATACTTGGGTTAGCTGCTTTGGTTTGCGCTGGGTTCGTTTTAAGCTCCGGGTTATATCTTGGCCTTATCATTCCCTCGCTAGTTTTTGGAATCCTAGGTTTAGCCTTTTTTGCTGCTTATATGAGTTATGAGCCTACCGAGCCTTCTAGTCTCCCTTATTCTGATAAAAATCTCCCCTCTGATTTATGCATTGCTCTTAAAAGTGAGTTGCTCCATAGATTCGGAAAAGATAATCCTGTCTCGTCTAATTTCTTTAATATTCTTTTTGAAGAACACAATCCGACGATTTCAGATCTATACCAGCTTGCATTTCTTTGTGGAGGATTTCCTGAAGATAGTATTCCTCGTCATTCTGAAGCTTTAAATATTTATAAAGCACTCAGTATAGAGGATCGCCGTGCTTTAGCCAACCTGGTGACTGAGGGATTGAACTTAGAAGAGATATTGGCTAAACATTGTCCTGTGTATTGGTTCAGCAATCTTGGAGATATTGTTTATAAGAAACATCACTTAAGCTTGTCTGAGTTTTTGGGACTGGGGCATCCCACATTTCCAGGTTTTGTTCATAAGGATTACCTACCAGTATTAGCTTTATTAGATTTTAATGCATACTCTACTTTATTCTCTTTAAGCCAAAAATATAGAAATTTTGATTCTTGGAAATCTGTAGCTGAAGTTCAAAGTATATTACAGGCTTGTATACCCTCTACAACCGAGGGAAAAGAAGACTTTGCTTCTTGGCTCTATGAGAGTTTTGCTATTGTTGTTTTATGTAAAGAAACTAAAGAACTATTGTCTTATTTAGGAACCGTCCATGCTTCCAGCCTTTCTAAACTTTCTAAGCAGAATACTATAGAAATGTTAGTCGAATGTATTTCTAATGGAGAGATGGGGAACTATGAATGCGGCTTATCTAAAACTTGGAACAATTACTATTCATCTTAAGAATTTTCTAAATCTTAAGATTTTTAGACGCTCCCTTTTTATTTTTTAATCATAGTATCTAAATGTTTTTTGTTGAGGAGTCAAAAATTTTAATCAGACTATCAATAATGATATTTTGTCCATAAATTAGATTTTCTTCACTATGAGCAGATGAAATAAAGCTGGCTTCCAGAGGAGATGGTGAAAGGAAAATCCCGTTATTAAAAACCTCTTGGTAGAATTTTTGGAAGAGTTGGTAATTAGAGGTTTTTGCTTCATCAAAATTTCTCGGATGAGACTCATTAAAGAATAAACTAAACATAGGACCTTGGTATACTAGAGAGACAGGAAATCCTCGAGATTGAATAGCTTCTTCAATTGAAGAATAGAATAGTTTTGCTAGTGCATTTAGATGGCTATAAAACCCTTCAGATTGGCATAGCTCAATGGCAGTACGTCCTGCTACCATGGCCAAGAAGTTTCCCGACATTGTCCCTGCTTGAAATATAGACCCTTCAGGCATAAGTTGATCGAGAATTAAGTGGTGCGCGATTAGTGCTGCTACGGGCATGCCCCCGCCTAGGATTTTTCCATAGACGATAATGTCTGGATAGACGTTAAAGACAGTTTTAGCTCCGTCGAATCCTAGACGAAATCCTGTAACAACTTCATCCATAATAGAAAGGCTTTTAAAGCGTTTGCAGAGCTCTATTATGTGGTGTAGGAATTCAGGTTGAGGAAGTACAACACCCATATTTGCGCATATCGGTTCAAAAATAATTGCAGCTACCTGAGATCCTAAAGATTCCATAACAAGGGTGAGAATATCACTATTGTTATAGGGTAGGGATAATAACAAAGGACTCGCAGAAGATTTTTCTATTAATAAAGGGAGTTTCTCAATAGTTTGTTCATTGATTGAAATGCTTTCAAGAAGAGTATCTGCGTGACCATGGTACGCTCCTATGAACTTAATGACGATAGGTCGATTTGTAATGCCTCGAGCAATGCGGACTGCTGTCATTGTTGCTTCAGTTCCTGAAGATATAAAGCGGACTTTATGTTCCTTCAGTTTTAAAGAAGAAAGCAGCATCTTACCAAAGAGAATTTCTTCTTCAGAGGTTAATCCATATGAGGTTCCTTTTAGGACACCTTGTTGAATAGCTTTGACGATTTTCGGATGCCCGTGACCATGAATTAAAGCTCCCCAACCTATGCAAAAATCAATAAACTCCTGACCTTGATTATCTAAAAAAACATCGCCTTGTGCTGAACTAACTATAGGTGGGGTGACCCCTACAGAACGACATGCTCGAACTGGAGAGTTAACTCCACCAGGGAAAACCTGACAAGCCTCTTTAAAAGTTAGTGGAGTCTCTTGAAGAATCGAACAGTTGAACATAGAGTGTCTTACAGTGAATTTGCATGCATTTTGAAACACCTTGTCTTTAATGGCTAGAAAAAGCGAATAGTTAGTTCAACATTAGGTTATCTGGGACTGTAGAGAGGGAGGCATATTTTCCTCCAAGATCCTTAAGAACAGAAGCCCAGAGATCTTCTGGTTCCGAATAGAAAACATAATCTTTATTTGCTCGAGTTAGAAACCAGTCATTACTTAAGAATTCCTTTTCCAATTGGCCCGCTTGCCATCCGCTATAGCCAAAACATAGATTAATCTCGGGGCCGGATGTGCTACAGGCAACTTCTTGGAGAAAAGAGAGGTCGCCTCCTAAATATACTGAAGGACAAATTTCTAAAGTTTGTTCAGGAATTTCTGAACATGAGTGAAGCAACATCATTTGATTGGCTTGTAGGGGTCCTCCCATACAAAAGCGAATATTTTGGTTAGAGACTTTTTCAAACGTGAAGATATCGTCAGAAATTTCAAAGCCTAAGGTTTTATTTAAGATCAAACCAAAGGAACCATTAAGACTATGTTCGCATAGTAAAATAACACTGCGAGCAAAGACTCCTTGATTCATATCAGGAGAGGCAACCAATAAAGACCCTTTCTCTAATCGTGCATAAGGAATTTTCATAATATCTCTCAGTTTATTCTTCATAGGGGATTACAGCATCGAAGATTGCTTTGACACATAATATAGGTACTTTATGAGTTAGGGCAAGAGGAATACTGTCACTAGGCCGGGCATCTACATCAACAACATATAGAAATTCCCGGTCTTTTTGTTCTAAAAATAATCGTGTATAGAACACATTATCTTTATAATCGTTAATCACAACATGTAAAACACGGATGTCGAATCCTGATGTAACAAAATTCACTAGGTCATGAGTAGAGGGTCTTTGTGGAGAATCCCCCTCAACGTCGATGCCTTGAAAGGCTTGTCCCATAGAAACATGCCCGTAGATAGCGAACTTCTTTTCTTCAGTACCTAAGATCATGCCGGCATAATTACAAAAACTTACGAGCTTGTAAAAATTAAGGAGTATTAAAGGTGTTTGTTCTAGTAGTTCTTTTTCTAAGTTCATACAGAATATTTTTTGTTAATTAAACCTTGGCTATTGCTAGACCATACTTCGACTTTTTCTATAACAAACCCGACTTCAATAACACCATGAATTTGTATTAACTTAAATAAGTCTTCTTCAGGATTTGGATAGAGATTAGGAAAAATAATGTCATACATGTAATTACCACTATCTGTAATAAACAAGTCTCCGTTAGGTTGTAGACGCCAAGACCCTTGATATCCAAGGCTTAGGATTTGTTCAATAATAGCCAGACAGCCAAAGCGGCTGATTTCTAAAGGAACACCGAACTTTCCCAACGTCGAAACCTGTTTGCTTTCATCAATAAGGATAATTCTCCGTTTTGCGGCTTTTAAGAGAATTTTTTCTCTAAAAATAGCGCCTCCACCTCCTTTAATCATATGTAAATTAGGATCGACTTCATCAGCACCATCTACAGTAAGATCTAGCGTAGAGAATTCTTCGGGATTTAAGATAGGGATTGAAAGGCTCTTTGCTAGAGAATGCGAATTTTGAGAAGAAGCTACAGCATAAATTTCTAGAGATTCTTTATGCATTCTGTTAGCAAGAGCAGAGATAAATTCTTTGGCTGTAGATCCGCTTCCTAAACCTATGATCATTCCCGAAGCTACTTCCATAGCAGCTTTAGAAGCAAGGTGTTTTTTCTGAAGAAGATAAAGATCCTTTTCCACTATATAATTCCTATAGTATATAGATGCGAGATGTTTACAATACTATATAAAAGTAAAGGGTTTTCAGACGAGTGTTTCAAGGGCGAGAATTGGCGTATTCGATTTTTCAAGGAAAAGCTGTGATTTTCATTAGAAATTTAGATTGTCTTAGACTGTTTTTCTAATAGTATAGGTTTGATTGTCAAAGATTTTTTTCGATAGAATAATTTAATTTAAGCTTTCGAATTTTTGAAATGTTTTCGTTATTAGTATTGTCCTCTGTACAAGAAAGAACAGTAAAATTGTCAATGAAGCATATTACGCAAACTGATCTAGATAACTCACCGTCATTGAATGCGTCTTTAACTCTTTTCGTTCCAGAACTTTTTATTATCGCTTTTGCTCTGAGTTTGTTTGCAATGTTAAGGTCGTTTGGGTTTCGATTTTATTAAGGGAACGGCATAAAACTGAAAAAAGTTCCTCTATAGGGTAAGGGTTTATAAAAATTTTAGCGAGTGTTTTCCTATGGCTTTAGAAGCGCTGTTCTTTTTTCTAAAACATAAAGGGAAAAAGTATTGTTATATCAATTTATAAGATAAAATTATCAAAACCACTAAATTTTTATAACAACGGCTTATATTGTGCTCTAAAGATTTTTTATAGCAAAATTTATGGATTTTTTATCTTTCCTATGGAATAAGAGCAACCATTTTAAGAAGTGTGTTGGGTTAATTATATGGCGAAATTTTCTGATGCTGTTTCTGAAGCTTTAGAAAAAGCTTTTGAATTTGCAAAGTCTTCAAGAAATACCTATGTCACAGAAAATCATCTTTTACTTGCTTTACTCGAGAATACAGAATCCCTCTTTTATTTAGTAATCAAGGAAATTCATGGGAATCCTAGTTTACTCAATACTGCCGTTAAAGATGCTTTGTCTCGGGAGCCTACTGTAGTTGAAGGAGACGTTGATCCTAAACCTACTCCGAGTTTACAAACTCTTCTTAATAATGCAAAACAGGAGGCAAAAGCATTAGGGGATGAGTACATTTCTGGAGATCATCTTTTGCTTGCCTTTTGGCAGTCAAATAAAGAACCGTTTAACTCTTGGAAACAAACAACGAAGGTCTCTTTCGAAGATCTTAAAAAGCTCATTACTAAAATACGACGTGGAAATCGTATGGATTCCCCAAACGCAGATAGCAATTTTCAGGGGCTAGACAAGTATTGTAAAAACTTAACAGTACTAGCTCGCGAAGGCAAACTTGACCCTGTTATTGGAAGAGACGAAGAGATTCGTAGAACTATACAAGTGCTTTCACGTAGAACTAAAAATAACCCTATGCTTATTGGTGAGCCTGGTGTAGGGAAAACTGCTATAGCAGAAGGGTTAGCACTTAGACTAGTTCAAGGGGATGTACCTGAATCTCTTAAAGGTAAGCAGCTTTATGTCCTAGATATGGGAGCTTTAATTGCAGGAGCTAAGTATCGAGGAGAATTTGAAGAAAGATTAAAAAGTGTTTTAAAAGATGTAGAATCAGGAGACGGAGAGCACATTATCTTCATTGATGAAGTGCATACTCTTGTTGGGGCAGGAGCTACTGATGGAGCAATGGATGCTGCTAATCTTTTAAAGCCTGCATTGGCAAGAGGGACCTTGCACTGCATTGGTGCTACGACCCTTAATGAGTATCAGAAATATATAGAGAAAGATGCTGCTTTAGAACGGCGATTTCAACCTATTTTTGTTACTGAGCCTTCATTGGAAGATGCTGTTGTTATTCTTCGTGGACTACGAGAAAAATATGAAATTTTCCATGGTGTACGAATTACAGAAGGAGCTTTGCATGCTGCAGTCCTACTTTCTTATCGTTATATTCCAGACCGTTTTTTGCCAGATAAAGCTATCGATTTGATAGATGAAGCAGCAAGCTTAATTCGTATGCAAATTGGCAGTCTTCCTCTCCCTATCGATGAAAAAGAAAGAGAACTTGCTGCTTTGATCGTGAAGCAAGAGGCAATAAAGCGCGAGAAAGCTCCTTCATATCAGGAAGAAGCCGATGCTATTCAAAAGTCTATAGACGCTTTGAGAGAAGAATTAGCGTCCCTACGTTTAGGGTGGGATGAAGAGAAAAAGTTAATTTCTGGACTTAAAGAGAAAAAGAATTCTTTAGAAAGCATGAAATTTTCTGAAGAAGAAGCTGAACGTGTTGCAGATTATAATCGTGTGGCTGAGTTAAGATATAGTTTAATTCCTCAGCTTGAAGAGGAAATAAAACAAGATGAGATTTCTTTAAATCAAAGAGATAATCGTCTTCTTCAAGAAGAGGTTGATGAAAGGCTTATAGCTCAGGTTGTTGCTAATTGGACTGGAATTCCTGTGCAAAAAATGCTAGAAGGAGAAGCCGAAAAGCTCCTAATTCTTGAAGAGTCATTAGAAGAGCGTGTCGTAGGTCAGCCTTTTGCGGTCTCTGCAGTCAGTGATTCTATTCGTGCAGCGCGTGTTGGTTTGAATGATCCCCAAAGGCCTTTAGGCGTCTTTTTATTTTTAGGCCCTACAGGAGTTGGAAAAACAGAACTTGCTAAAGCTTTAGCCGATCTTCTCTTTAATAAAGAAGAAGCTATGGTACGTTTCGATATGTCTGAATATATGGAAAAGCACTCGATTTCTAAGCTTATAGGCTCTTCTCCAGGATATATTGGCTATGAAGAAGGAGGTAGTCTTTCGGAGGCTCTTCGAAGGCGCCCTTATTCAGTCGTTTTATTTGATGAGATAGAAAAAGCTGATAAAGAAGTTCTTAATATTCTTTTACAAGTATTTGACGACGGTGTTCTTACAGACGGGAAGAAGCGGAAAGTAAACTGTAAAAATGCATTGTTTATTATGACATCAAATATAGGTTCTCCAGAACTTGCAGAATATTGTTCAGAAAAAGGTAATGAGATTACAAAGGAAGCCGTCCTTTCTGTAATATCCCCAATACTGAAGAAATATTTGAGTCCTGAGTTTATCAATAGGATCGATGAAATTCTTCCCTTTGTTCCATTGACCAAAGAAGATATTGTGAAAGTAGTTGGAATTCAAATGCGAAGGATTGCGCAGAGATTAAAACAACGCCGTATTAACTTATCTTGGGATGATTCCGTAACGCTATTTCTTAGTGAACAGGGTTATGATAGAGCTTTTGGAGCCCGTCCTTTGAAACGCGTGATTCAACAAAAGGTAGTGATCTTGCTTTCAAAAGCTTTGCTTAAAGGAGATATTAAGCCCGATACAGCAATTGAACTTACGATGGCAAAGGGCGTTTTAGTATTTAAAAAAGCTAATACCTCTTCTTAAATCATTCAACTACCTATGGTTATAAATCTTAACTAGGAGGGAAACCATGAATTTTTATTAGATAGAATGGCTTCCTAAAGGTTTGTTTTTTAGACAAGTCTATTCAAGTTATTGGTATGTAAGAATTAAATATATTAAACACTGCGTTAAGGCATTTGTAATATTTTAAAGGGAAAACCTCTCTTTATATATAAATATATAAAAGAAAAACTTTTTAAAGAAAACCCAGAGAAAATAGCCTAGGAAACAGCATGTTAAAGTACTTTACAGTAAGGCGTATATTTAGGGTTTGTTTTTGTTCATTTTTGTTTTCTCCATTTTACTTAGATTGTGCCAATTCAAAACGGTCTTCTTATAATAAGACTTTCCTTATATCTAAAGACCTTAAAATAGAAGAAGAATGTCACAAATTTTGGAATCTCGATTCATATAAATTGGACAGTCTTTGTGCTTATCAGCTAATTTATCGTGATTTCTATAGTTCTCAACGAATACGTCAGCTTTTCCCTCAAATCAAAGAAAATGAAGTTAGCTTATTTGCTAAAACTATTCTTTCTTTAGGGAATATAGAGCACAGCTTTTCTAAAGAGGCTATTTCCTTGATGAAAAAGCTTTCTTGTCCTGGCCTTAGATTATCTTCTCTTGAACAGTCTTCAGAAGTAGACCCAGAAAAAGATTTGGCTCGGGCTTTAGTAGAGTTGGAATTTCCTGAAGATCTTGGAAAGAGTCGAGCTATATACTACAGTAATTATCTCGATGTATTAGCATTGCGGATTCATGCGGAACGCCAGCGTTATTTGGATTCACATCCCAGTACTCCAGGGACGACAGAGTTCCATAAGGCGACTATAGAGGCTATTAATACAATTCTTTTTTATGAAGAAGCTATTCGTTATCCCTCCAAGAAAGAAATGTTTTCCGACGAATTTTCTTTTCTTTCCTCAGTAACAGACAGGAAGTTTGGGGTATGCTTAGGAGTTACTTCTCTTTATTTTTCTTTGTCTCAGCGGTTAGATTTGCCTCTAGAAGCGGTAACTCCTCCTGGGCACATCTATTTGCGCTATCGAGGAGGTGAAGTAAATATAGAAACTACCGCAGGTGGTCGTCATCTCCCTACAGAAAATTACTGTGATTGCCTGGCTATAGAAGAGTTGCAGGTACGCACTCCTAAAGAAATAATAGGACTTACCTTTATGAACCAAGGCTCCTTTGCTTTGCAAAAGAAAAGGTATAAGGAAGCGGAAAGGGCTTATAAGAAAGCTCAAAAGTATCTTCAGGATCCAGAACTTCAAGAGCTTTTAGGATTTGTTCAGATCCTTAGGGGAAATAAAACAGAGGGAAAGACTTTAATCAAACATAGCCATCGTGCTGATCAAAAGGGATCCTTAGCTTATGACTACCTTAAGGGAAGAATAGACCTAGCTACGTTGGCTCTTTTATTTTGTTATCCAGGCTCTAATTATGAAGAAATAGCTTCTTATGGAGAAGAACTGAAAAAAGCTATGAAAAACTCTTCGCTATGTTCTGAAGGACAGCGTCGCCTAGCTTCAGTAGCATTTCATTTGGGTAAGGTAGCTGAAGGGGTTTCTTTTTTAGAAGCATGCGCTAAGGATACTCCTAATGATCTTTCCCTTCATCTTAGGCTATGTAAAATTTTATGTGAGAGACATGACTATACAAAGGCTTTAAAATATTTTTTAATTGCTGAAACTCTCATTACAGATCAAGGATTCGTTGAAGAAGATAGTCGCTCATTTACACTTTTTTATGAGATGAGAAAAATTATATCCACAATAGCTCCTTAAGCATAGACTCTCTGTATTCAACAAAGATTTAAAGAGCTATTATTTTTTCTATTTGTGCTTATTTATAATGTTTTATATCGTTTTTACATGCTAAATGCGATAGTCTTTTTTGTTTGTTGTAATTATTTTTTGATTAAGAGCACCCTTGTTTTCTTCTACCACTAAACTCGCATTAATCATGGGCAGGTGATTTTAACTAAAGGAGTAAGATGAGTATTTTTTTTGATAGCCATTGGGAGTTAATATGAACTGTTCGGAAGTTATCTCTTTAACAGTTCAAGGACTAGGTTTTGGTGGATTTTCTTCTAAATATGTTTCTCCTTTCAAAAAGAAGTGGTCTGATGCACCCCGTGTGGTCTGTTCTGCTATAGTTTTGCTTTTTAGCTTGGGGATGTTGGTTTGTGGTATTGCAATTACTTGTTGGTGTGTCCCGGGTCTTGTTTTAATAGGAGGGATTTGTACAATAGTTTTAGGTTTAATCTTTTTAACTTTAAGTATGTTTTGGATCATTAATTTGTTTCCTAACCGCAAACAAGGTCTAACGCCAACTATTAGTGATAACAATAGTAAGTAACGAAACGAACAAAGATATATCAAAATAATTAATACAAAGTAAAAAATTAAGGGGGGGCGAATGTCTCATATTAACTCTGTAAAAGCAATATTTCAAGGAGTAGGATCTCTAGATTGTTCTAGTGAAGCTATTCCAAAATTTGATGCTACAAAAAAAGTAGCTAGTATTGGTAGATGCGTTTTAGCTGCTATAATTGCTTTAATAGCTATAAGTTTAATCGTGCTTGGTTTTGTTGTTTTTTCTGGTTGCTGTCCTTTAGCGATGGCAGCAGGTGCTGTCGCAACACTACTTGGAGTAGCTTTATTAGCATGGGCAGTACTAATTGCTTTGAGGCTTCTTAATATAATTAAATTAAAGCCTGAGGTGGTAGAAAAGCCTGAGGTGGTAAAAACGCCTGAGGTGGTAAAAACGCCTGAGGTGGTAGAGAATAAAGAGGATAGTCTGGATAGTTAGTAATGTGAATTTAGACGAACATGTAATTTTTTTAATATTTTAATTTTGGGTTTCCTCTACTCTTCTTTTAAAAGAACCTCAAGTTATTCTTCAGGTTCTTGTTTGTTTATTGCAATCTTCCCTTTTGCTATTTATAGTTGGCTTATACAAATATCAGGCTAATAATGGAGAGTTGGCTCTATGGAAAGCGAACAGGATATAGAAGCCCAGTTTTTAGGTGACTACAAGATTCTTTGTCGCAAAGGACAAAGCTTATGGAGCGAAGATCTTCTAGCAGAACATCGATTTATAAAAAAACGTTATTTTATTCGTCTTCTTCTTCCTGATCTAGGATCTTCCCAAACATTTATGGAAGCCTTTCGAGATGTTGTTATTAAGCTTGCCAAACTAAACCAACCAGGGATTCTTACTATAGAGAATGTTTCCGAAGCTTCGGGACGATATTTTCTAGTCACTCAAGGACAAGATGTTCCTATGCTTTCTCTAACCCAATATTTGAAAAGTCTTTCGCGTCAACTTAGAGAAATAGAAATTGTAGACCTTATAAGCCAACTCGCAACTCTTTTAGACTATGCGCATTCAGAAGGATTGTACCAAGAAGAATGGAACCTTGATAGCATACATATCCGTATTTCTGAAGGGGTCCCTATAGTAGTTCTTCCTGATTTAGGATTTATTTCGTTGTTAAAAGAGCGTATTTTGCAATCCCTTTTTACAGATCATAAAAATGGAGAAGCCAGGATAAAAGAAAGGATATTACTTCACCCTACAGAAGGAAAACATGGAGATACATATGCTTTTGGTGCTATAACGTATTACTTACTTTTTGGTTTTCTTCCTCAAGGCATTTTTCCTATGCCTTCTAAAACTTACTCTCAATATGTCTATGACTGGGATTTTTTACTTCTTTCTTCTCTAAGTTACTTTGAGGAGAATAGAGCAAAAGAACTTCTACCTTTGATAAGAAAAAAATCTTCAGGGGAACAGCTACAGAATGTTGTTTCTAATTGCCTTGAGACGTCTTTAAGAGAAATAGCAGAACCTTTGGACATGCCTGAAAAACTTCCTGAACTTATTCTTAAAGAAAGCGAATTTCAGATAACTCAACAAAAAAAAGAATGTGTAGAACATTTAGAGTTTGTTTTAGTGGAAGCATGTTCCATAGATAAAGCTATGGATACCGCGATAGAACCAGTGGGAAGTTCAGGAATAGAAGAGGTGGGATATTCTCAAGCTTTACAGTCGTTATTAGTCAGAGAGCCAGTAGTTAGTCGTTATATAGAAGCAGAGAAAGAAGAACCTAAGCCTCAACCTATACTTACAGAAATGGTTTTAATAGAAGGAGGAGAATTTTCTCGAGGGAGCGTAGAAGGTCAACGTGACGAGCTTCCTGTTCATAAAGTGATTTTAAACAGTTTTTTTTTAGATATTCATCCTGTAACAAATGAACAGTTCATTCGTTATCTAGAGTCTTGTGGTAGTGAACAAGATAGACACTATAATGAACTAATTCGATTACGAGATTCACGTATACAACGTCGCTCAGGAAAACTTATTATAGAGCCTGGTTATGTGAAGCATCCCGTAGTAGGAGTTACTTGGTATGGCGCATCAGGATATGCGGAATGGGTAGGAAAACGCCTTCCTACAGAAGCTGAGTGGGAGATTGCTGCATCTGGAGGTTTGGCTTCACTGCGTTACCCTTGTGGTGAAGAAATAGAAAAAAGCAGAGCAAACTTTTTTACTGCGGATACGACGGCTGTAATGAGTTATCCTCCGAATCCTTATGGTTTATATGATATGGCAGGGAATGTTTATGAGTGGTGTCAAGATTGGTATGGGTATGATTTTTATGAAATTTCTTCCCAAGAGCCACAAAGTCCTCAAGGTCCTGCTCAGGGAGTTTATCGTGTATTGCGAGGGGGATGTTGGAAAAGTTTAAAAGATGATCTTCGTTGTGCTCATCGTCATCGTAACAATCCTGGAGCAGTAAATAGTACCTATGGTTTTCGGTGTGCTAGAAATATCCATTAAGAGAGATTCATGACTCAAGAGAGTGCTCGAGAACATTATCTAACTTTATGTAATGAAATAGAAGACCACGATTATTCTTATTATGTCCTGCATCGTCCTAGAATCTCTGATTATGAATATGATATGAAGATACGCAAGCTTCTCCAGATCGAGGAAAGTCATCCCGAATGGAAAGTATTATGGTCTCCTTCAAATCGTCTTGGAGATCGCCCTTCCGGACATTTTTCTTTAGTTCACCATAAAGAACCCATGCTCTCGATAGCTAATAGCTATTCTTTGGAAGAATTAAGGGAATTTTTCTCTAAAATAGAGAAATTTTTAGGAAAGAGCCCCTCATACACTATAGAACTTAAGATCGATGGGATTGCTGTAGCAATACGTTATGAAGATCATATTTTGACTCAAGCGCTTACTCGAGGAAATGGTAAGCAGGGTGAAGATATTACAGCAAATATTCGTACTATACGCTCTTTGCCTTTGAAGCTTCCTAAAGATGCTCCGCAATTTCTTGAAGTGCGTGGGGAGGTCTTTTTCTCTTATTCTACATTTCAAACTATCAATGATAAACAACAGGACCTTAAAAAAAGTGTTTTTGCTAATCCAAGGAATGCTGCAGGAGGAACCCTAAAACTACTTTCGCCTCAAGAAGTAGCAAAACGTAAGTTAGAAATTTCTATTTATAATGTGATTGCTTCAGAGAATAGTGATTCCCATTATCAAAATCTTCAAAACTGTATCGAATGGGGATTGCCGGTTTCTGGTCGACCAAGACTATGTTCTAATCCAGAAGAAGTTATCTCAGTTTTACAGAACATAGAAACTGAACGTAGTTTTTTGCCTATGGAAATCGATGGGGCCGTTATAAAAGTTGACAGTTTAGAGAGTCAAAAGCTTCTTGGAGTAACAGGAAAGCATTATCGGTGGGCAATAGCTTACAAGTATGCTCCAGAAGAAGCTGAAACAATTCTTGAGGACATCATTGTGCAAGTAGGGAGAACAGGGGTTCTTACTCCTGTTGCTAAACTTACGCCAGTATTGTTATCAGGATCGTTAATATCTAGGGCTTCTCTATACAATGAGGACGAGATTCATAGAAAAGACATCCGTATTGGTGATACTGTTTGTATTGCTAAGGGGGGAGAGGTCATTCCGAAAGTTATTAGGGTTTGTAAAGAAAAACGTTCCAAGTGTTCCCAAGTTTGGAATATGCCAGAATGGTGTCCTGTATGCCACAGTCAGGTAGTGAGAGAAGAGGATAAGGTCTCAGTTCGTTGTATAAATCCTAAATGTATGGCGGGAGCGATTGAGAAGATTCGCTTTTTTGTTAGCCGAAGCGCTTTAAACATAGAGCATTTAGGTATCAAGGTCATAACAAAGCTTTTTGAGCTAGGTATAATTCATACACGTGTAGATCTTTTTCTGCTTACTGCTGAAGATTTAATGCAAGTCCCGGGGATTCGTGAACGTTCAGCAAAAAAGATTCTAGAAAGTATAACTCAGGCTAGAAATGTCGATCTTGACCGTTTTCTTGTTGCTTTAGGGATTCCTTATATAGGAGTAGGTGTTGCTACAGTACTTGCGCGACATTTTGAAACGTTGGAACGATTGATTTCAGCAGATGTAGAAGAGCTGCTTTCTCTTGAGGGTATTGGTGAAAAGGTTGCCCACGCTATTCTTAATTATTTTTCAGATGCTAATCATTTGAATGAAATTAGAAAAATGCAGGATTTAGGGGTGCGAATTTTTCATTATCATAAACCGGGGTCCGAGTGTTCTGGGAAGGTTTTTGTAATTACAGGGACTTTATTAGGGATATCTCGGTCGGATGCAGAAGCTGCAATTCGCAGTTGTGGAGGAAGGACAGCCTCTTCAGTCTCAAAACAGACTGATTATTTAGTTGTCGGTACCAATCCTGGATCTAAATTGAAAAAAGCTAAAGATTTGGGAGTCTGTATGCTAGATCAAGACGCCTTTACAAATCTTGTTGATTTAAAATAATTTGTTTTTAAAGAATTCTTTATTTAAATTTTTTATTAATATATTCAGTTCTTTTTTATTAAATTCGATTTAAAATTATTTATTATAAATTCTTGTTCGTTTATAATTACTCCCTATTTCATAAGTTCTTTTATTCTTTAGGAGTAAACGTGGCCTCTTCTTCAACTAATCCATCTCAGCACAATTCTGGTTCATCATTGAATTCCCACTCTGTATTGAATTCACCTTCGGAAGGCGTTCCTTTAACTGAAGAAGCTAAAAGTTCCCGCGGCTGGCTAGCTAACCGTAGGCATTTTCTTGAAGTTCTAGATGCTAGTATAGAACGTATAGAGAATACGGAGCTGAGTAAATACTCGCGCTATAAAGTTATTATTATTATTGCTACGTTAATTACCATCGCTCTATCTTGCATAGTTCCCTTATGCATGATGTTCGGGCTACCTATGTGGGTACCCTGTCTTATTTTATTTGGGTTTGGGCTTTCGTCTGTATTAATCTCTAGACGTCTTCAAACCAAGTGTAAGGATATCCAGTTAAGATACCGTGCTTTCCAACTATATCGCCAGCAGTTGCTTAGTCAGTACCCTGATTTAAGAACGTCTACTCTTCATAAGTATAATATTACTGGAACAAAACCGGAGAAAGGCTTCTTGTCTAGACTACAAGAAAGCCTCCGTCCTGATTTACATGAGACAAAGGAGGACGGAGGTGTTTCTTTGGACTCCAGATTGGATTTAGCTGGATCTGGATTACAGCATTATCAGACAGACGCTTTACTCGGAATCTCTGGAGTGAATAGTCCAGAATGGAAGCGCATCTATAGTCAGGTCTTCAGTATTAAGGAGGGAATCTTAAAAGATACAGAGGGAAATCAATCGATTCGGGAAATTCAGAAGTCTGCTTTAGCAACGAATGGAGAGAACATAGGTAAGGTACCTTCTGGAGGTATTTTAGGTTTTGCTAGAGAAATCTTGGCGGTTTGTGGTTATGGTATAAATGTCGGCATCGAGGCAAAAAAATCTATAGATCAGTATATAAAGTGCTTTCTCAACAGCCCAACATTTATGAGTTGGAATGCGCAGTTATCTGATCGTGTAAAGAGCTACTTATTAAATCATCAGCAACAGCTCGATTATGCTTGTAAGATTTTTCAAGATCTTTCTGCATTGACAGCGGCTTACAGCGCCGCTCAATCTCTCGAGAATTTAAATATCTTAATTGGGTGTTATAAACAATTAACTCAATCCCAGGTTTTAGATCAAAATAACATCACATTGATACATGAGCAGCATCTCAAACTTGCACTGCGAGATGGTTGTGATTCAAAATTATTGAACCAGTGGTCTGGTGTACACCAGAAGTTCTCAGCTGCTATTCAGGAGAAACAAGACAAGGCAATAGAAGATGCAGATTTGTTGCTGGTGCTAGATGGTCTTAGAGAACAATTAGAAAAAAGTAGAAAAGAGATCCTTGGTAAATGTAATAACAGCACAGAATGCGTTAGCAGAGCCGAGCAAAAACTTGTAAGCTACTTGGTAGGCATTGGGGATAACGACTCACTAATTAATAACTTCCATAAAGCAATATCTCTTGGAAAATCTGTTGAAAATAGTGTGAAGTCAACAATTTTACAACACCCTGAAAGAAGAATCATCGGACTTCGAAATGCTATAGGGCAAATGCAAGGGGTATTGAATCGAGATGATTGGGGAGCAGTCTCAGGAAAGAAAAATACCGATATCCTTCAGACGAAAGACATTTTGCAGAATCAGTTGCAAGCACTTAAAGATGTATTAAATAGGTGGGAAAAAAGTTATCAGGCGTTTAAGGAAAATAAGCTTACAGGGGTTTTACTGCACGATTTTGCAAGCTCTCATTCTCATTTTCTACGTCTTGTAGATTCATTAAAAGGTGAAGATACTTCAGACGAACATCTCTTATCGACTATTAATAGAATTTCATCAAATTTAAAGTCGATGCAAGCTGAGGTTGAAGAAAAGAACATTGGAATGAATCCTGAAGACATTGCCCAGTTAGCTATCGAATACCAGAACCTAATCAACGAACTCTCTCCAATATTTGAAGCGGTTAATGAGATTCGACAACAAATCTATAATGAGGGTGTCTCAGAGGGATCTATGTTATTG
The DNA here is from genome assembly GCF_900239945.1 of Chlamydia serpentis. Classification (NCBI taxonomy): domain Bacteria; kingdom Pseudomonadati; phylum Chlamydiota; class Chlamydiia; order Chlamydiales; family Chlamydiaceae; genus Chlamydia; species Chlamydia serpentis. The sequence continues at coordinate 160,791 of NZ_LT993738.1, forward strand.
CGTTCTCTAGTGAATAAAGAGGATGCTTTATCTAAAAAAACAGAGGAAAAAAGGAAAGAACTAGTAGCGAGCGCAAAACAAGCACGTATAGATGCTCGGGAGACTGAGAATCAAGGAATAGCTCCTTTAATTCAGAAAAATCAAGAGCACCTACTTAGCATCCTTTCTGATATGGAGTCATTTAACTCGATTTTGCAAAAAGATATCCGGAGTTTCGATACTGAAACGTTAGTTCGATTTTCTTCTAGGATGTTTAGCTCTATGCAGAGTCTTGATCGGAATACCTATACTGATTTGCTTGAAATATTGGAAATGCAAAGTAACTCTGCTGCTCCTATTCAGATTCCTGAATCTTCCGGAGAAATTTCTCCAGAAGTACGTATTGGGCTTGCCAACCATATCTCTATAATTCAGAAAAAGCAGAGCCATTTTTTAGAAAAGCGTTGTGATGACTTAGATAAAATGCTTGGTACATTACAAAAATCTATAGATAAATGGGGGTTAGCTAAGGGAATCATTAGTGGAATTCTAGGGTTAATACTTTGCATTCTCGGCGCTCTCTTTCTTGCACAACAAGCATTATGGTTGGTCATCCTTGTTTGCATAGGCTTACTGTGTGTTCAAATGTGTCCTTTATTCTTTGATCATATATTTCAGAAAAAGATGTTTGAAAAAAAGGTTTTAGAAACAGCAAAGTCGTTGCTTCCTGCAACTAAAATTCTTCCTTCAGAATTCGATAATAAAGATCTCAATCGCCTAGCTAAACTTCAGGAAAATTTAAGCCTTGAGGGTTTTAATCAGTCGTGGGCACGTAGTGTCATTCATGATTTAGAGAATATTCAACCTAAAGAAAAGAATTTAAAGGATATTACTAAAGAATTTCGTAAGGATGCTAAAAATTTAGATAAACGGATAAAGAGGCGTTTTAAGGGTGAATTAGAAGGAGAGCAACGTGTACTTGGGATTCCCCAGAGGGAAACTTTATCTCAATCTTTCTTAACGTTGAACAATGAACTAAAGCGACTTGAAAAGGAGAAGCAAAACGTTAATATAGAACAGGATGCTTTAGTTAAAGAGCGCATAGGCTTAGTCCTAGAGAAGACCAAATATGATAACGAACGGACTCATGCGCAGAGTCTGGCTAATAAGGTTTCAAAGTTAAAGAGTGAAGAAGTATTAAAGGAAGATTTTGAGTCTAAATTATTTATCCAAAACTTGCTTAGAGATCTTATTCAACAAAAATTATCTCAATTAGGAACGCAAGATATAGATATAGCTAAAGAAGCTAAGGAATTACACGCGTTGGCAACAGTGATCTATAGTCATACAAGTGAAAGGGCAGAGAAACATAAAGCGAAAAAAAAGTTTAAAGAAAGTGTTTTACGCATAGCGAATTCTGGTAGCTTAGAAGTTCTAGAGAATTATTTGAATATTTCATCTTCTCAAGGACTCTGTAACATGGAGATGCAGTCTACATTTTCAGATAAAATTTTGATAAAACCAGATCGTGCAAAACAAGGACAAGTAGATAGGAAAAATGCTTCTAGAGAAGAAATGCTGAAGACTCTGGGGCTAGATTATTTGGAACCTTTTGTTAGATTTGTATCGCCTGAGACTAGTCTGTCCGGATACAATCAAATTGTTAAAGCTTATCAGTTGCTTGTAGATATTAGTAATAGACTAGAGAGACAACAATCTGTTAGTCCAGAAGATTATGCTGCTGCGAAAGCTGCTTTGTCCGCTTATGTGCGTAAGCATGAATCTTTAATAGGATTGACGTATGGATTGCACGCTCAAGAACCAGGAACGAACTCTACAGTCACAACAATGATGCGAGAACTATATGCTGCTCGACAGATAGTTGAGACAAGTTTAACCTTATCTCAGGTTAATCGAAATGATCAGATTCTTCATCTTATAAACTCTGTTTTGGATAAGTCTAGTGTTGATAAAGAATCTTCCGTAGGTAGTATTATGGATATATTGCAGGCCTGCGTTGAGCATCTAAAAAGTAACCAGGCAGCGACCGAAGATGTAAGATATCATAAGTATTTACAAAAACTTCTTAAGTTTCCTGTTAGCGGATTATATGTGGCATTTAGACATGCTAAAAATCGTTGTTTACTTAGTGTCACAGAATTAAATAACCTTAAAGAAACTAAAATAGCTCAGGCTGAAGCAGAAGGTTATATTCAGGAAAAAAGCAAAGTATTTCATCCTTATTGGGAAACGGCTCAGGCACGACTCGCAGAAATTGATGACAAGTTAAAGGTATTACATAGTAAAGAAACGGGATTCGAAAGAGAAATTAAGCTGTTAAATTTACAAATCTCTCTTTTAGGAATTTCTATCCAGTTGAATAGCCTATTGAATAGTGAAACATGGCTAGAAAATCAGAATTGGTTATTGAATTTAGAAATTCGCGTTCAACAAGTTTCTTATAGATACGATCGTTTAATAGATCAAAAAACTTGGTTGGAAGATAAGTCCGACTTTTTGAATTTACAATCTCTTACTAAAGAACTTTCTCTCCAACTAGGTGCTTTGGAGGATAAAAAGGAGTGGTTAGAGAATCAAAGTCAACTTTTGGATTTAGAAATACGTTCTAATCTAGTTTCTGATGAATTAGATACCCTAGAAAACAGGGGGGGTGCAGTGGAAACAGAGTTGCGAACTAAGATTGAAGAAGTTCTTGGCCAAATAAATGCCTCCAAGAAAGATTTAAGAATGGAGTTAGGTCTTCTCAGCACACAAATTTCTAATTTTATTCAAAATAACTTAGGGTAAACTCCTTTTAAAAGAAAGTGGTTGTCAAAGTATATCCTGAAAGATTCAAAAAGAGATATGCAGGCAGAGTTTATTTTTATCCTCATGATATTAGAAAAAGGCAAGCATTGAAGGGGCTAATACACAACTATAATCTTGAGTTGAGAAGTTCATACTTCTAAAAGGAATATTATTACCCTAGGCTCTTGACAATGTACAGTTCTAAATATAGGAAGAATAATTGAAAAAAGAAAGTCTCAAGAGAGGAAAGGATTGTCTGATTGTAGGCAATGAGTCTCATACCTAAAATTTTTGCATTGGTTTATTTAAACTCCTTTTTTTCCTGTTATAAAATAAAAATAAACAATGCCTGAGAAAGATTAGGAGCTATTTTATGCTAGTTCTAAGTGATTGAGATATTAGTTCTACGTTAGAGAGGAAGAGAAATTTTGCTATACGGTCTTCTCACTAGCAAAGATTCTTAGGAGATAAGAAATGAGTTCGTGTAGTTTGAAAGTATGTGTTCTATAGCCAATATAGCGATCTGGACGAATGATAAATAAAGAGTTTGGATTAGCATGATAGAGCTTGAGGATTCGAGGTTCTTTAATATTACTAACCTCTATCCACTCACCATACTCTTCTTGGAGAGCTTGTTTTAGATCGGGAATATCTTTAAAAAAGATAAGAAGATGTTTACTGCTTTTTAAAGGGTCTAAGAGAAAAGATCCACTTTCTAGACGCGCATCTATAGCTCGCATTCCTGGCCCAGGACCGCTGATTTCTTTGTCTTGAGGAGACATTTTAATAATATCGCTCGAACGATATTTTAACGCTTTGTAGGGAGGATAGTAGTATTCTTCTCCTGTAGTATTAAACTTCCGACATCCTTTTAAAAAATAGTACATCAAAGCAGGTGTATAGAGCCGGGAAAAGGGTAGCTTTTTGGCTCGTTTTTCCGTATTAGGGCTAACATAAGGAAGAATATTCCCATCCTCCTGTTCTTTTGTGATTACCAAATGTTTCAGTGCAGCCTTTTTTAATACAGGAAGCAATTTCCAAGCGAGGTTAAAGGCGGCGTGAATATTCGTATTAATACCGTTAAGATACGAGAGAAGGAGATTGTTTGATAGGCTCCCTAGGAATAATAAATTTCCATAATCAGATGGAAAAGTTAGATGGCTAGTTTTAAGATAAAAATTTTCTTCAGAAATGACTAGATTATAAGTATATAATAGTTTTTGCTTGAGCTTCGTCGAGATAGAATGAGTTCCTTGAGGAAGACAGAGCTGTTTGGTTCTTTCCTGGGGATTATAAAAAACAAAGTTTAAGAAGTTATTAGTAATAGGAAGGAGATGGATGTGATCCTCTTCAAAGGGTTCACCTTCATCACAATTGATAAAAAGAACTTCTCGATTGATCTTCCGGGCTCTGAGATGATTTTTAACAAGATCCTTGATATCTAAGTTGTTATCGGCTTCACAAGCAATAATCCATTTTGGATTATAGATTTCACGATTTTCGAAATTCTGGCTTACCTTTGTGCTTTCAATAAAGATATTGTTATCAACTAAAGTGACTGGACGTGTTGCCCAGTCTATGATTCCCCCGCGCTTTAGAAATTCGTTAATAAGATGTTTTTCTAAATTTTCATAAGTTGTGGATAGCGAAAAAGGAACTGGAGAGTCTGTAGCTTGACTGAACTTAAATAGGAGCGTTCTTTTTTTCCAGTGATAGCGAGCTCCAAAAATCTTATGATTTTCTTGGACAAAACGACCTAGCATTTCTCCGTTATGAAGAAGCTCTAAAGAAGAACAAGACAAAATTATAGGAAGCTTACCACAATCCAAGAAACTGGAATCGTCAGGAGAGTTTCTATTATCGATAACTTTTACTGAGATCCCATATTGTATTAGCATATTTGCTAAAATAAGACCTGTAGGGTTAGCGCCTATGATTAAGACGTCTGCCATAAATGCCCTCGGAGTGCAAGGAGAGGTTTTGATAATATTATAAAATAACAACTAAGAGGAATCAAGAAACGAATTTTGAGAACTATAAATAGAATGTATTCCTTACTACTTTAAAAAAGCCAAGCTTTCATAGTCTTTCTTTAAAGTGATTCACAATTTCATCCAAAATCGTACCTAAATCAGGAGCAGTTGCTAGGTTATGTCCTGTATTATTATAAGTACTAAAAACCATTCTTCCAGGAGCTGTATTTTTAAATAACATTTGTTGAGTAGAGGAAACTAAACTATCGTTAGAGCCTTGCTGGTGGAGAATATAAGTTTTTTTAGGTAGGGAATTTGCTATAACATGATCTTGAATGCGTATCAAGAGTTCAGCATCTCCAGGGCGAAGAATTAGAGGAGGAGCACCAAAACCAAAATCTTGACCAAGAGAAACAATATCCTCTTCTCCGTGTTTAGTAAAATTCTCGTAAAGCTCTTTTAATAAGATAGCACCATCTGCAATGGGAGCCCATAAACTTAAGGCCTTAATATTTAATTCGCTTGGATTATAGATTTTAGCAAGTTCGAACGCTATATGACAACCTAAAGAAAAACCTGCAACTCCTAGTCGATAGGCATTAAGATCCGGGTGTTCCTTTACAGTTTCAAGAATTGTGTAAGCATCACGCAAATAGTTGGCAATTGAAATATCTTGAGCAAATTCTTCGCTATCGCCACAACCAGCCATGTCAACACGTAAAGTAGCAATACCAGCAGCTGCTAACTTCCGTCCTAATTGTCGATAAGATCCCGTTAGGCCTCCGAATTTTGTCCCTCGAAAGCCATGAAACACGATAACAATAGGAAATCCTGATTCTGGAGTGGGAGTATTAGGAAGATGTAATACACCAAGAAGGTTATAGTCACTACAGGGTATTGTAATTGCGAAACAGACTTCTTGCTTTGGATGAACTTGCGTACTTATTTGAGCAAGCTCTTCTGGGATTTGAGGAAATCCTGGAATTTGTATTGGAGCTGCTGAAGTCTTTAGAATTATTGAAAAAAGGAAAGCAGCTAAAAAAATAGCTTTATACATCTTTATTAAAAAATTTAAAAGTAGTGCCTAATAGATTAGAGGGCGTTACTTGTTTTTGTCAATATTAGGAAGGATATAAATGAAAAATCTTTAAGACTCTTGTTTTTTCACTCTAGGAAACGTACACTAAACGTTTTTAAGTTTTAATATATACGAGAGTTTCAAGCTTCCTATGCGATACGATCCTAGCTTAATAGAAAAAAAATGGCAAAAATTTTGGAAAGAACATAAAAGCTTTCAAGCATATGAATGTAGCGATAAGGAAAAATATTATGTTTTAGACATGTTCCCTTATCCTTCAGGTGCAGGTTTACATGTAGGACATCTTATTGGCTATACAGCTACAGATATTATCGCAAGATATAAAAGGGCCCAGGGATTCTCAGTTCTCCATCCTATGGGCTGGGATAGCTTTGGCTTGCCAGCAGAACAATACGCAATTCGCACGGGAACCCATCCCAAAGTTACAACCGAAAATAATATTGCTAATTTTAAAAAGCAACTCTCTGCTATGGGATTCTCTTATGATGAGGAACGCGAGTTTGCTACAAGTGATCCTGATTATTACCGTTGGACTCAGAAACTCTTTCTTTTCCTTTATAAAAAGGGGTTAGCCTATATGGCTGATATGGCAGTGAACTATTGTCCAGAACTTGGTACTGTTTTATCCAATGAAGAGGTTGAAAATGGCTTTTCTATAGAAGGAGGATACCCTGTAGAACGCAGGATGTTACGTCAGTGGATTCTCAAGATTACAGCATATGCTGACAAGTTGCTCGATGGGCTTGATGATCTTGATTGGCCTGAAAATATCAAACAATTACAGAAAAACTGGATAGGAAAATCAGAAGGTGCCGTTGTAACATTTGGTATGGAAAAGGGAAGTTTAGAAGTCTTTACCACTAGGTTAGATACTTTATTAGGAGTGAGCTTCTTGGTGATTGCTCCAGAACACCCAGACTTGGATCTTTTAATAAGCGAAGAACAGAAGGAGGAGGTTGCCACCTATGTTGAACAGAGCTTAAGGAAAAGTGAACGAGAGCGCGTTAGCGCTGCTAAGGTAAAAACAGGAGTCTTTACAGGAAACTATGTGAAGCACCCTGTTACAGGAAAGCTTTTACCTATTTGGATCTCAGATTATGTAGTCTTAGGATATGGAACAGGAGTTGTAATGGGAGTTCCTGCTCATGACGAAAGAGATCGAGAGTTTGCTGAAATGTTTTCTCTCCCTGCGCATCAAGTGATAGATATGCACGGGGTATGCATTAATAGTAATTATGAAGGGTTTTGTTTAAATGGCTTATCTGGAGAAGAAGCTAGAGACTATGTATTAAAATACTTAGAAAAACGCGGCTTGGGAAGGGCTAAAACTATGTACAAATTGCGTGACTGGCTTTTTTCTAGACAGAGATTTTGGGGCGAGCCTATCCCTATCTTGCATTTCGAGGATGGAAGTTGTCGGCCTTTAGAAGATGATGAGTTACCCCTTCTCCCTCCAGATATTAACGACTATCGTCCTGAGGGATTCGGTCAAAGCCCATTAGCAAAGGATCAAAACTGGGTCTATATCCATGATGAAAAAACAGGAAAACGTGCACGTAGAGAGACCTATACCATGCCACAATGGGCAGGGTCTTGTTGGTATTACCTGCGTTTTTGTGATGCACACAATTCTCAGGCTCCTTGGGATCAAGAAAAAGAACAATACTGGATGCCTGTAGATCTCTATATCGGAGGGGCGGAACACGCTGTTTTGCATCTGCTCTACGCTAGATTTTGGCATCGTGTATTCTATGATGCTGGGTTTGTTTCTACACCAGAACCATTTAGGAAGCTTATTAATCAAGGGCTAGTACTTGCCCCCTCATATCGAATTCCTGGTAAAGGGTACTTGAGCTTAGATCAGATTAGAGAAGAAAATGGAGAATGGGTTTCGACTTCAGGAGAGATTGTAGAGGTTCGTCAAGAAAAAATGTCAAAGTCAAAGCTTAATGGCGTGGATCCGCAGATTCTTATCGAGGAGTATGGTGCCGATTCCTTACGTATGTATGCTATGTTCTCAGGTCCTTTAGACAAAAATAAAATCTGGTCCAACGAAGGTGTTGGAGGGTGTCGTCGTTTCTTAAATCGCTTTTATGATCTAGTTACTTCATCAAAGGTTAAGGATATAGAAGATCATGAGGGATTTGCCCTTGCTCATAGGTTAGTACACCGTATTACGGAATGTATTGAAAAAATTTCTTTAAATACTATACCGTCTTCATTTATGGAGTTTTTGAATGACTTTTCAAGGCTGCCAATTTACGCTAAAGGTGCTTTAGCCATGGCTGTGCGTGTCTTGGCTCCTATAGCTCCGCATATTAGCGAGGAACTATGGGTTGCTTTAGGGAATTCTCCAGGGATTGATCAAACAAATTGGCCTCGAGTAGAAGAACGCTATTTAGTTTCTGAAACGGTAACTCTTGTTGTTCAGGTGAATGGGAAGTTGCGAGGACGTATGCAGATTAACAAAGGAACTGCTGAAAAAGATGTTTTAGCTTTGTCTCGGGATTTAGTTGTCAAGTATTTAGAAGATGCTCAAGTAAAAAAAGAAATTTATGTTCCTAATAAATTAGTGAATTTTGTCCTATGATGCTACGAGGTATATATCGTATTTTTAAGTGCTTTTACGATGTTGTTTTAGTTTGCGCATTTGTAATTGCGCTTCCTAAGCTTCTTTATAAAATGGTAGTTTACGGTAAGTATAAAAAATCTCTGGCTACTCGTTTTGGTTTAAAAAAACCACAGGTTCCTGGAAATGGCCCTTTGGTATGGTTCCATGGAGCTTCTGTTGGAGAAGTGCGTTTGCTTTTACCTGTAGTTGAGAAGTTTTTTCAGGAATTTCCTGGTTGGCGTTGTATAGTTACCTCATGTACAGAACTTGGAGAACAGGTAGCACGACAAGTGTTTTCTCCTATGGGTGTAACAGTTTCGATATTACCTTTAGATTTTAGCGTAATTATCAAACCTTTAGTGCGTAAATTACATCCCTCTCTTGTAGTCTTTTCTGAAGGTGATTGCTGGTTGAATTTTATTGAAGAAGCAAAGCGCGTAGGAGCCACTACTTTAGTGATTAACGGTAAAATTTCTCTAGATTCTTCAAAGCGATTTAGTTTTTTAAAACGTTTAGGTAAGAATTATTTTTCCCCAGTAGACGAATTCTTGTTGCAAGACGAGGTTCAAAAGCAGCGATTTCTTTCTTTAGGGATACCTGAAAGCAAATTGCATGTTACAGGAAATATCAAGACCTATTTCAAAAAGCAAAATTCTCTTTATATGGAGCGCGAGATTTGGAGAGAGCGGCTAGGATTAACTAACGAATCAAAGTTAATCGTTTTAGGCTCGATGCATAGGAGTGATGCTGAAAAGTGGCTGCCCGCAGTACAAAAGTTAGTAAAAGAGAATGTTTCTGTTTTATGGGTGCCTAGACATATTGAAAAGACTAAAGATATTGAAGAGACTTTAAGCCGATTTCGTATTCCCTACGGTTTGTGGAGTCGTGGAGCAAATTTTTCTTATGCTCCGGTTGTGCTTGTTGATGAAATTGGCTTATTAAAGCAACTTTATGCTGCTGGTGACCTAGCTTTTGTCGGAGGTACATTCGATCCGAAAATTGGGGGACATAATTTATTGGAACCATTGCAGTGTGAGGTTCCTTTGCTCTTTGGCCCATTTATTGCATCGCAATCAGAACTTGCGCAGCGCCTACTCCTTTCTGGCGCAGGACTGTGTTTAGAAGGAACAGAACCTATATTTAATATTGTGTCTCTATTGATACACGATATCGAAGCGCGTGAAAGCTATATACAAAAAGGAAAAGCTTTTTTAAAAACAGAAGAGATAGCTTTTGATCGTACATGGAATGCATTAAAAAGCTATATTCCCTTGTATAAAAATAGTTAAGTTTGATAAAGTCGTTGTCATATCGCGGGATAGAGTAGAGGTCATCTCGTTGGGCTCATAACCCAAAGGTCGGAGGTTCGAATCCTTCTCCCGCTATTACCAATTTAATTGGCGGTATAGCTCAGGTGGTTAGAGCAGCAGAATCATAATCTGCGTGTCGTTGGTTCAAATCCGACTACCGCTATTTCCGCTAATCGTTAGCTATCTATTTTTTTAATCAAGTCTTTCTAAAAGTAAATATATTGTAGTTTAACGCTGTTTCTTGGTTAAACATATATTTTTTCATAAGTCTACTTTGGCAAAAAGTCTATGCTTTGTAAAAACTCAACCCTAGTATCATTATCCCATTCTATAGTGAAACGGGTTCCAAGAACAGCTCCCATAGAAGTTAGTCGTCCAAGAGCAAACCCTAGCTCTAGGAGCCTATCGTAGAGTAGCGCTCCAGATACTTTGTGGAATATAGAGCCCGTCTGAACAAAGTAGATCTCATGCCATATGGTTTTATAGTCTCCATATTTGTCTTTATTATATGTATAAAAAAGTAAGGGCGCACTCTTTATAGTAGGATCAGGTAGGTTGCAGCAAAAATATTGTAAGAAATGCTTTGCCAAGAGTTTCTTGCTTTCTAGACTCATCTGCTTGCTATCTTTCCCTTCAATTTTACGAATCTTATCAATAAGGGCTTTCTCTTCTGGATGACCCGTAAAGTCTAAGTCATCGTATAGATGTGTTGTAGGCCAATCAATAGATTGCAGATTCAAGTCTTTTAAGATCAGATCTATATTGATAGAGAAAGTAATTTTAGGAACTTGCTCTTTAACAACTTCAACTTTTATAATCTGATATTTTTTAGGGAAGCCGTAGAATAAAGGAGTAACGGATAGGGCAGCTGCTGTAACTAGTTGAGAATTGGCAGCAAGGATAAGCTCTTCTTTTCTAGTTATTTCTGTTGGTAGATAAAGCCATTTTCTATCAAATTTTTTGTGTAAGAGATAGCGTATGGATAGGGCAACTATCACAAGAGGGAAGAAGATGATAAAGGAAATAATCTTTAAGATCTTTACTATTGTAGAAACTTCAGTATGTTCTTCCTTGGCTAAAGTAAGGCCATTAGAATCTATAAGAACAATTCTTTCTCTAATCCCAGAGAAATCGAAATAAGAGTCTAAACTCCTCATAAGAGAGGCTTGCCAACTAGGAGAAGCGCTAGGACAAAAAGTATAAACGTTCATAAAATTATTATTTTTAATGAGTTAAACATGTATTTTAGTTTTTAGGCCGCATTAATGCAATTGTTAAAATTTATTTTTATTTATCAAGTTAGTGGAGATGGTTACTTTATAAAGAAGAATTTTTTAAGAATGACAAATATTTCAACCAAAGAACAAAAGAGCGGTTGTGTTCAAAATAAGAGAGAAATTATAGGCTGGCCCATATAAGACTAGCCTTTTTAATCGTTTTTTTTGGAGATTACTCTTGAATAAGCCCTTGATCTTTTAAAACAGACTGAAACTCATTTTCCCAGAATATCATGAAGTATCTTAGATTCACAGGATAGCCATATTGGTCTATAAGTTGTTCTGTTGGTATAGGGAGGGTTAATCCGAGTTCTAAGAGCCTATCATAGATTATAAAGCCAACTCCACAATCACTTTTTTTATAATCACGGGTTTGGCCAGGTAGAATATCGAAATACATTTTCTTCCAAAAGCTGGGTTCATGTCTTTTTTCAAAGGACGGAGATTGCCAAGACATATATGTAGCTCTACCAGAAGGATAATCTGTAAGTTCCGGGTTTATTGAGACCAGGTCCTTTGTGCTATAAACAAAAACATGTTCTAAGAGATGACGTGTTAAGAGTATTTTGCTCTCTAGACTCATCTGCTTGCTATCTTTTCCTTCAATTTTACGAATCTTATCAATTAGGGCTTTCTCTTCTGGATGACCTGTAAAGTCTATGTCATCGTATAGATGTACTGTAGGCCAATCAATAGATTGCAGATCCAAGTCTTTTAAAAGCAGTTCTATATTGATAGAGAAAGTAATTTTAGGAGCTTGTCCTTCGGGAGTTTCAACTTTTATAACCTGATATTTTTTAGGAAGTGCAAAGAATGAAGGAGAAACCTCTAGAGCAGCTTCTTTAACTAATTTAGAATTGGCAGCAAGGATAAGCTCTTCTTCTTTAGTGATTCCTTCTGGTAAATAGAAGCACTTCCTATCAAATTTTTTGTGTAAGAGATAGCGTATGGCTAGGGCAACTATCACAAGAGGGAAGAAGATGATAAAGGAAATAATTTTTAAGATCTTTACTATTGTAGAAACTTTGGTATGTTCTTCCTTCGCTAAAGTAAGCTCAGAAGGAGATGGGTAAGAAATAACTCGAGTAGTCTTGCCCCCTAAACAAAAATAAGAATCCAGTTTACTCATAACAGAGGCTGCCCAATTCGGGCAAACGCCAGGAGAAAAAGTAGATATATTCATGAAGTTATTCTTTTTAATAGTTTAAAACGCATCTATTGTATTCTATAGTTGCTATTAAAATAAATACTAAAATCGGTTTTTATATAGCTTTAGCAAAGATATGTTTAATTTATAAATAAGAATTTTAATTAAGACGAAAAGATGCGGTCTTTAACTCATGCTTGGGTACTCGATCTGCTTATGATCGCAATGTTTCTAGATTGAAGGAGAACCTGATTGGTTTTCCCAAATTAAGGTTAAAGGGCGCTGATCTATAAGCTCCTCTTGGCCAAAATATTGTAAAGGTCCAGGGAAACAATATAAATCTTCAATCAAACAAGAATCACTTTGTTTAAGTAAGTATTGAACAGCAGGAGCTTCTGGATTTACCAAATCTGTTTTAATAACGGGAGTTTTTATTCCACATCGGCTTTCTATGTGCATCATCTTATATAAAGGAGTCGCTCCGCCTTGCCACTGGTTATATGCCTCAGCAAGGTTGTTTATTGTAATCATGTATCCTGTTTTTTTTCGGACTAGGAATAATGCAGACACGATGCCCAGAGCTATTCCGTAATTACAGTCAAAATTTGAAGGGAATCCTGCTCTTGCTTCATAACCGAAAAAATGAGATACCGATTGAAACTCCATATTGGGTTCGATCTTTTTAATTTCCTTCTCTACCATTGTGGCAAGAAGTTCTTCTGTAGCGATTTTTGAAACTCTAACATTGCCGTGGGAATCTCGAGCTAGAAGGATTTGGTTACTAATCTCTTTAGGAAGAGAATAAAAAGTTTGTAAGGCTTGTCTAGAGAGTTTGGTAATGATCTTTTCAATAGTACAGTCTCCGTTAGCAAGCAGAATGTTGAGTTCGTCTATAAGTGTTCGTGTATCAAAAATATGCTCAATCAAACCTTCAGGAATTAATACTGTGCTGTAATTTTTCCCAGAGCGATATCGATGTACAAGACCTAAAGCAAGATGTTCGCTAAGCTTTTTTAAAGAGGTTTTTCTAGTTGCAATGTGCTCGCTAATTAGGACTATATTAGGGAGAGTTTGTAATCCACATTCTAAAGTAGTATAAGAAGCTTGTTGGCCCATAAGCCGAATGAAATGGTGGTACTTTTTTGTAGACAAAGCATCTTTAGCCAGGTTTCCAATCATTTCTGAGTACGTGCGGCAAGAAGTATGAAAACCTAGAGGGGTTTCAATCCAAGAGTTTTTTAGATCACCATCTATGGTTTTAGGAACTCCAATTACAGGAATCTTACAGTTTTGAGATAGAAAATATTCTGCAAGCATAGCAGTATCTGTGTTTGAATTGTTTCCTCCAATAATGAGTAATCCATCTAGTTTTAATTTCTTTACTGTATTGAGAATAATTTTTTTTTGTTCTTCAGTTTTAATTTTTTCTCTACTAGAGGACAGCATATCGAAGCCCCCCATGTTATAGTAGTCATAAATTACAGAGATGTCCAAGTCTTTATAGAGTCCACGAGTGAGTCCTAAAGGTCCTTTAACAAATCCAAACAAGCGAGTTTTAGGGTTAAAGGCTCTTAAAGCATCAAAAAGGCCAATAACAACATTGTGACCGCCAGGTGCTTGTCCTCCTGATAGCAAAACCCCGATTTTTAATGGTTTAGATGAGGTTGCTTCTTGATCATAAATAGAAACTTCTGGAATTCGACATAGATTAGGAATTTGTTCTTTTAATTCTCGGGGAGGATAGGATGAAGGATGCGATTCTTGAATATGTTTGGAACGTATTGTTTCCAATAAAAAAAGAGTCTCTGGGCGATAGCGCAGGCGCTGGATTTCAAAGTAGCTTTTGTTTAAAGAGAGAAGTTCCACAGGTTTATTCTCTAGAAATTAATTCGTTTTTTAACCACTGAGTGAGATCTGAAAGAGCAGAAGTGTCTAGAAGAGGAAAGGTATGATCCACATTAGGATAAGTAAGGATGGTAAGTTTTTTAAGTTTATTTTTAAAGGCTTGAGCAAAAAGTTTTTGGTGATTTACAGAAACCAGGCAATCTTTCTCACCTTGCATATAAAGGACGGAAAGATTTTTAGGGAAAAAAGGCTGCTCCTTAAGAATGTCTAATTTTAAGAATTGTGAATAGAAAATAGGGTTTAAAGGAACGCCAGAATAAATAATCTCACTATTTCCATGAATTGAAATAACTTCTGAAGGCTGTTTTTGTAATTCTATAGACATTAGTTCACCTGAAATTGTGGGTGCCCATAAAGCTATAGCTTTAATTTTATCAATAGAAGGCAGGGTTAGGAGAGTCAGAGTTGCTCCTAGAGAGGAACCAAAAATAGCTAGATTTTCTCGATCTAGATGAGGAAGGGAATGAGCGTATTCAATAATCTCACGAGTACTGACCTTATAATCTTCAAGAGAGAAATCTGTAAGCTGACCCTCACAATCTCCGTGACCAAGGAGATCAACTCTAAGAGCTGCTATTCCTAATTGAGTCAATGCATGAGCTAGTTTTACATGGGAGCGCTTTGAACCTATTTTGTCCGACGCTAAGCCGTGGAGAAGGACAACCGTAGGATGAGGAGGATTAACATGGAGGGGAGCATGTAAAATGCCGAAAGTTGTGAATTTATTAAGTAGAGTCAGTGAAAACATAGTGCGCCGTTCATGTTTTTTTAATACCGCGCCTGTGATCAAAGGGTGCTCCTACCTTATAGATATGCTTGATCTGCGTTAATGTAGTTTTTAAAGAAAAATTAGTCGAGAAAATTCGTTGGTATAGAATACTTCAGTTCCGGTGGTTCTATACTTACATTACTTTTATAAAAATGACTTTTACAGTAAAGGGCTAACCGAATGATACATTTAAATACGAAAGCTATTACTAATGGAATGATTAATAGGAACGATAAGATTTTTAATATGCGAATAAAATTGGATTGACGAGAGGGTTCCTTAGATAATGTATAAATGATTAGAGCTTTTCGTTTTGTAGGGATGACAATTTTGTGAAGCAGGATTACTTTGCTTATATGTCCTAAATTAAAATAACTGTCTATTCTAGCTGCTATAGATTCTAAAGTGTTAGAGGCAGGTGTCAGATCCGGATTAACTGATTTGAGATATGACTTAGCTATACAGATTTTCGAACAAAAAGGAATCATAACGACCTTTTAAAGAGTTCAAAAAGAGTAGTTTATATCAATTGCTTGTTTATAACAAGCACAGTTTTTAGTTATTCTAATTTAAGTCAAACTCTTCACTCCATCTCCTAGGAGAAAATCTAGCTTGTCATTTTAACTCCATGCGAGAGTGGTTTTTCGTATGAAGTCTCCCAATAGACGCGAATCCCGAGAATACGTTCAAAATCAGGGTTTTGTCCTCCTTGAGAAGGAATAATAGGAAATTTAACTCCTAATTTTCTCAATTGTTCTAAGATATAGAATCCTCCTCCCTGATCTTCTTCTAAAGGGCCTTTTTTGAAAAAAACTTCGAACCATATTGTAGAGTTTTGTTTGCTATAACGAGCATAGATATGAGGAACTTTAGGGAATAAAGTAACTCTACCCGATGAGGGATTATAGAATTGGTCTTGCGTAATACCATCGATAAATAGGTATTTTAACATGAAATCTAAAAGGCTACGTTTTCCTATCGAACTTATATAAGTTCCTGTCTGATCACTTTGCATTTTTTTTATGAGACGTCGATCCTCATCACTACAGAAGTCCATAGGAGAATTAAGATAGGCAGCTGGCCAATGAACGGAATCTAAGTTAATATCGTCAGCAAGTTTCTCAAGATCTAGAAAAAAATTGATTTTTCCATTTTTAATTACAATTTGACGATATTTTACTGGCACACAGAAAAAAGTTGGTTTTGTTGCTTCAAAAGCGCTTTGAACTAGTATCGGATTAGATCCAATAAAGCGTAGATTTTTTTGAGACATTGGAACTAGTGTTGTTATTTTATAAGGAGAAAAGGTGCCTGCGGGAGCACCTGGAATAGGAACTGATTGCTGTGTGCTTTGAAGGACCTTAGAGACGAGTAAACAGTTGTTATACTTAGCGTGTAGAAAATAGTGTAGGGCTAGAGCAATAGCAATAAGAGGAAAGATCAGAAAGGATAAAATTTTTAGTATTTTTATAATTAGGGAGATCTGGACTTCTTCTTCTTGTCCAATAATCTGACTAGGTTTTGGGATAGCCACAATCCTTATTCTCTTCCCTCCTAAGAACAAATAGGAGTCTATCTTTGATGCGAGCTGAAGCGGCCATGTCGCTTTTACTTCTGAAGTGATGCTATAAATTTTCATAACCGTACATATAGGGGAAAATAATCTAAATAGATTAAAGGAATAATTGCTTTTTGGAACGCAGGAAAATTATGAATAGTTTCTTGATTTAGGAACTACTAATAACTCAGTCCTAAAAAATGACGGTTCATAAAACTATGTTTGTAATTTTCTATTATTAATAGGGGATTAGTCTTTGGTCAAAATATTAGAGCTATTGTTCTTCGCTCCTTTTACTTAAAGGTATAACCATAATCTTGAAGTACAGATTGGAATCTCGACTCCCAATAGATCCGTAGGCCGCCTTCAGTACTTACACGAGCTAAGTTTGGGTTCTCTTCGAAGGGTAAGATTGTTTGTAAATCCACACCTAACTTATAGAGCTGTTTTAAGATCATAACACCTGGAGATTCTTGCAAGTTCTCTTTATCAAAAAAGATTGAAAACCAAAATGTTTTTTTTAATTGGCCATCTTTTTTAACGGTCTCAGGGAATAACGTAAGTCTAGGGCCTTGGGGATTTGTTCCGGGATTGTCTTGCTTTACACCTGTAATAAAAAGATGCTGCAACATACTTTGTAAAAGGAGTTGTTTCCCTTGATCACTAAGTTCAGGAGAGCACTCTTCTTTGATTAAACGATTGACAAGAAGACGATTAGATTTGCTTGCAACCATGTCAAGGTGAAGACAATCAGTTGACCAGGGAATCTTTGTCAGATCAATAAGACTTGATAATTTTACTATGCCTTCCTGTATACAATGAGTGATTTGTGGGACACTGCTATCTTGAGGAAGGCGTACGCGGAGATAACGCATAGTTTTTGGAAAAGCAAAAAATACAGGATTTGCAGAAATAAAGCTTTCTTCTATACATACAGGATGTTTTTCAAGTGCTTCCTCGATTAATGGGTCCCAAGCAGGAGTAGAAAATACCTCACGATTTTCAAACTTTAGATGTAAAAAATACCTTAAGGCTAAGACGATTAAAACAATAGGGAAGAAGATAAAGGAGAGAATTTTTAAAATTTTTTGTGTTGTAGATATCTTATTTGTGCTTGTTGAGCAAAATCTTAGCCCTGAGGGAGTTATAGCAATAACCTTTGTTTTTTGTCCTCCTAGGAAGAAATATGAGTCTAATTGAACCATTAGAGACTCTGACCAGGATAAATTGATAGAGGGAGAAAAGTTATATGTTTTCATCTAGGAGATATTTAAGAGTTTTTATTTAAAATTGGCAAAAAGTTTAACTCAGACTCTATTTATTTATAAATATTTTTATAAAATTCATCAGAAACTTACGCAGGCCTATAATCAGTGGCAGGAGAATGACCGTTCACTCTATACAAGATAATACGTGGCAAGTCAGTCAGGAATTAGGTAATGTAAAATTGATAAATAGTTTTTATTTTAAGAAAAACTATTGCTCTCTAAATGGGGCTAGATTGGGTTTGTTCTTAGGATAAAGCCAAAGGTAGTCCGATCTTTCTGGAAAGCAGTGCTGGGGGCTGCTGATCACTTCTACTAAAAGAATTGATCCTAAATATGTCTGAAAAGCTTGATATTTAGATTTTTAAAAAATATAAATATATGTATAATGGATGTAATATTTACATCGATTCTAAATATAGTAGGGGTTTTTAACATCTCTAGATAGGGGTTTTTAACATCTCTAGATAGGGGTTTTTAACATCTCTAGATAGGGGTTTTTATGTCAAACTCATGTACCTACACAAATTGTTCTTATAGTTGGCAAGCTTCTCTTATGAGGAGTTTAGACTCTTATTTCGATTTCTCTGGGATTAGAGAAAGAATTGTTCTTATAGATTCTAATGGCCTTACTTTAGCGAAGGAAGAACATACCGAAGTTTCTACAACAGTAAAGATCTTAAAGATTATTTCCTTTATCATCTTCTTCCCTCTTGTGATAGTTGCCCTAGCCATACGCTATCTCTTACACAAAAAATTTGATAGAAAATACATTTATTTACCAATGACAATGACTGAACATGAAGAGCGTATCCTTATTGCAAACCCTGGATTAGTTAAAGAAGCTGCCCTAACTGTAGTTCCTTTATTTTATTTTACTCCGAAGAAATATCAAGTTATAAAATTCGAAGCTCTTGAAGGACAAGCTCCTAAGGTTGCTTTCTCTATCAATACAGAGTTGCTCTTAGAAGACTTAAAAGTGGAGACGATTAATTGGCCTACACTACATCTATACGATGACTTAGACTTTGCGGGTCATCCAGAAGAGAAAACTCTAATTGATAAGATTCGTGAAATTGAAGGAAAAGATAGCAAGCAGATGAGTCTAGAAAGCAAAAGGCTCTTGGCGCTACATTTCCTAGAATGTATCTGCACCCAGCAGCCTAGTCTTGACCCAACAGAGGATGGTATTATACATAGTGTACGCTTGCCTTATACATATGATGAAAATGTATGTGGAGGGGAAAAAACCATATGGCATGAGATTTACTTTATGCAGACAGGCTCTATTCACAGAGACTCACCTGGAACAATGGTTTATGACAGACTTTTAGAGTTAGGGTTTTTTTGGGGAGATCAATGTCTTCCAGTCGCTCGTCAATATAGTGTATCCTTTAGTCAATTCCGTTTCATATTTCCTCCTAAACGAATAGATGTGTTAAAAGTAGCAGGTTTTCTTCCGAAAACCCCGACTAGGAAATAATTTTTCTTACAAGGGAGCCTTATTTAGGATGTGGAACAATAACGTAGAAGAAGTTTGTAGACCCTTAGAGGTTCCTTCAAGTTTAAGGGCGATCTATATTGATTGATTCGATAAGATCGATTATCCTTTCCAAAATTAAATATCTTAATAAACTACTTGGAATTTTAATTATGTATTTCGCTTTCAATTAAAGTAAGAGACTATTGAATGAAAAAAACTAAAATCTTAATCGTTCTTCTGACTGCTTTGCTCATCGGAACAGTTCGGTTTTTGATTATACCAAAATTCTCTACAAATCATATGATTGATTCACAATCACTAATGGAGTTGACCAAGGCTTTTAATCAGGCTGAAAATAACTCATATGAAAGCTCTATTTCTAAACTGCTTGAGGAGCTAATGATCTCTTCTTTTGTTAATCGAGAAGGGAGTGATGCGGACCAACGCCCAATTTTTGTGAATGCTCAGGCAAATTTTGAGCAGGCAATTGTATACTTACTTAAATCTAAACAAATTGTAAACTGTACATGCATCATTCATACTCCCGCTCCAGCGACGCCTCTTTGTGGGACCGGGGAGATTTCAACGGGTCTTATAGATCCTATCGTTCAGAATGATCGAGAACGATTACTTACAGTAAAAAAACGAATTAATATTATTCACGATTATCTACAAGAAGGAGGAAAACTCTTTACGGTATACCCTAAAAAAGGCCGTGAATTACGTTCCCCAGAGCAGTTAAGAATTTTAGATGATCTAGTACAAAGTTATCCTAATCAATTGCATGCAGTTGAACTTAATTGCGATATAATTCCTCAAGATTTAGTTGGGGCCACCTATTTTATTGCTTTTGCTGATTTTTCTACCTATATTTTGTCTTTAAGAAGTTGCCAGGCTATCTCTCCTACGAATGGCACATGGGCTATTTGGTTTGGTGCTAATTATGAATCTGTTATAGAAGACCGCCTTCAGGGAGTACTGTCATTTTTAAGGAATCACGGCTTTCATTATCCTTTATCCCTTTAAATACAATTTCTGTTATCAAGATGTTTTCTGTATAAAAGCAATTTATATTATAATCCTTATTTTTTATTAATAGTTTGATATGACCGAAAACAATATAAAAAATGTCAGTACAGCACCTTCAAAAGTATTGACTCAACCAGTCGATAAAGAATCTTTAACACCGAGATACATAAAGCTGACAGTTCTTGTGATTGCCTTACTTCTTTTACTTGGAGGCATTGCTCTGATAGCTTTATCTGTAACAACCCTTCCTCTTATTCCTGCACTAATTCCTGGTATTATTCTTGTAGTCATTTCTTCTATATTTCTAGTATCTAAACTTTATGTGACATGTAAATCCTTAGAGATTGCGGTAGTTAAAGGTGATCGCGAAATTGACAAATGGGTCCAAAATCAGCGAAACATAGATCTTAGAAAAGCTGAGGAGGATCCCGAACATTTTGGAGAAAATGTAGGGGATGGACGTGTTGGGCATACAGCAGGCGGTCGGTTTGAACTAATGGTATCACAGTGTGAAAGCCGAGTTCTAGAAAAGCTCTATAGAGAAAATAAAGATCTTATTTTATTCAAAGGTTGGGTGCCAAAAACCATAGACGGTATAGATAGAGAGTCAGAATCTCATATACGTAACGTTATATCTTGCTATAAGTTAATAAAAGCATGTAAATCTAAATTACCAGAAATTATCAAGGAAGCGCAAAGCCGCATTCAAATTTTGCCTCCAAAAAAGGCGAGTCAGAAGGAGCTGCTTTGTTTCTGTATTCAATGGTCTGGTTATCGTTTTGGACCTCTCTCAGCAATACGAACAGGATCTAGGGTTGTAATGAATGCTTACCTAGAGTTGCGTAAAAATAACCCCCCAGAGCTCTTTTTCACTCCTGGTCACCCCTGTTATTACGCTCGATTAGCCTTCAATAATTGTGTTGAATTATGTCGAAATCTGATTGATATTCAACAACTTCAACAAGCCTACGATTCTCAAGACTATAGCGCCAACAATAATCACAATATAAAGCCTATACTTGCGTTAGTAAAAACAACAGATGATGGAGCGGGGTTTCTTTCCCAACATCAAGGACTAAAGTTAGACGGTAGAAGTGGCTGTGACCTTTTCTGGGCTTAAAGTACTTCAGGTATATAAACAGGCAATAATATCTACCGATATCGAGTTCCTTTACTTCACAAAATTTTTAAATTTTTCATAATGATCTATTTATCAAAAACTTGGAGTTTTTATAGCATATTTCTCAAATATGTTATAAATCAGGCCGAGTTATGTCATACGACCTAGTAACAGCTTCACCCTTGTTCGCAATTATACTTACGCTACAAAAATATATGATAGGGACAAATCGTAACTCCTATTCGAAAGTTAAAAGGGTGTTATGTTATCAAATTGTCCTGACCATAGGAACCATCTTAGTTCTAGCTGTAGGCATTGCCTGTATTTCTATAGCCTCTACTCATCCTATTTCAGTAAGCCTTTTATGTTTTGGTATATTGAGCATAATCTTAGCGAATAACTTAGCTGTATTTACTTTATTTTTTTTCCTTGCAATAAAGCATCTTATAGTCCCTAAAAAATAACTACTAGAAAATTAAGAGTTAGACACAAGTTTGTTGTCTAGAAGACTTTTAAATCTTCAGAGTTCTAGTCTAGTAAAGGAAGTCTCTAGGCTATACTCTCAAAAATATGTTGTAATGAATTCCCTATATCAAGGTAATTTCAAGTTAGCTAGAATCAATGTAGATTTCTCCTTAAAGAAAGGCAGCTCCGTTCTATCTAGGAATTAAGACATAGAAGAGGGGATTATGCTAGTAAAGGAAAGGTTTACTTTGCCTTATTAGTTTCTATCGAAAGCTGTATCCTCTTCGCATTCCTGGTATTTTAGGGTAAGCACTTTCCTGTTTTTTAGAGGTCGATGGCTTTAAATTTTGAACCACTTTTCTGACCCCGCTTTTAACTTCAGTTAGCATCTCACTGGGTTTAGGGAGGCATGGCTCAAAGTAATACAGACAATGCAGGAGTAGTCGAAGAATACATTTAAAGATCAAAGCTATCAATAAAGGAACTATCAATAAATACGATAAAATCTTTAATACACATTCACAAACTCCAGGCCTCTTAGAAAGAAGAGAAGTTGTTTTATGAGAGACTTTTTGATAATAGATTGTATCGGATTGTTTCATTACAAATACCACGCTATTCTGATACCCAATATCAAAATAACAATCTACTTTTGCCGCAATTCGTTCTAATAGCGTAGATTGTTTGTTCCCAAACATGTTGTCTCTAGGATAGGTTGGGAAAATTCTAATTACAGAAAAGAAATTAAGCACAATAGAACCCGTCCTAATTAATTGATTAAGTATCATAGAATTTGTCTAGACTAAAGTCATCTAAATTTTTTAATGCAACATAATAACAATTATCAGACGTTCATTGAACATCAAAAAGTAGCCTTCTTCAACATTGTTTCTTTTCTAATCTTGGATAAAGCCATAATCCTTTAATACAGTTTGGCGCGCTGTTTCCCAGTATAAAACGAAACCTCTGTCATCAAAATAATAAGGACTTGGTTGCGGTGGTAGTTTTAAGCCGAGTTGTAATAGCCTATTCAATAGTACACAGACGACGGTCAAAATAAAGCATTCAGATAGGATGTTAAAGAAGAGTTGCTTCCATATAGTAAACCCTGAATTCGTTTTATATATATTTGGTAAAAATGAGTCTCTACCCCCATCAAATTTAATACTCGACTTAATACTATAAACAAAAATATGTTCTAAGAGATGACGTGTTAAGAGTATTTTGCTCTCTAAACTCATCTGCTTGCTATCCTTTCCTTCAATTTTACGAATCTTATCAATTAGGGCTTTCTCTTCTGGATGACACGTAAAGTCTAAGTCATCGTATAGATGTACTGTAGGCCAATCAATAGATTGCAGATCCAAGTCTTTTAAGATCAGATCTATATTGATAGAGAAAGTAATTTTAGGAACTTGCTCTTTAACAACTTCAACTTTTATAACCTGATATTTTTTAGGAAGTGCAAAGAATGAAGGAGAGACCTCTAGAGCAGCTTTTTTAACTAATTTAGGATTGGCAGCAAGGATAAGCTCTTCTTCTTTAGTGATTCCTTCTGGTAAATAGAAGCACTTCCTATCAAATTTTTTGTGTAAGAGATAGCGTATGGCTAGGGCAACTATCACAAGAGGGAAGAAGATGATAAAGGAAATAATCTTTAAGGTCTTTACTATTGTAGAAACTTCGGTATGTTCTTCCTTCGCTAAAGTAAGCTCAGAAGGAAGTGGGTAAGAAATAACTCGAGTAGTCTTGCCCCCTAAACAAAAATAAGAATCCAGTTTACTCATAACAGAGGCTGCCCAATTCGGGCAAACGCCAGGAGAAAAAGTAGATATACTCATAATATCAAAACAAGAAAAGTTATAATCTAAATTGTTTTTAAAATAAAGCTAGCTGGCATACCTGAAGTACTCTTAACCATAGAAAATATCACAGGCACTTCTACAGTCTAACTCTAGTCCTTGATGTTGGGAAAGAAATCCCTCTCCATCATCTGTTGTTTTTACTAACGCAAGTATAGGCTTTATATTGTGATTATTGTTGGCGCTATAGTCTTGAGAATCGTAGGCTTGTTGAAGTTGTTGAATATCAATCAGATTTCGACATAATTCAACACAATTATTGAAGGCTAATCGAGCGTAATAACAGGGGTGAGCAGGAGTGAAAAAGAGCTCTGGGGGGTTATTTTTACGCAACTCTAGGTAAGCATTCATTACAACCCTAGATCCTGTTCGTATTGCTGAGAGAGGTCCAAAACGATAACCAGACCATTGAATACAGAAACAAAGCAGCTCCTTCTGACTCGCCCTTTTTGGAGGCAAAATTTGAATGCGGCTTTGCGCTTCCTTGATAATTTCTGGTAATTTAGATTTACATGCTTTTATTAACTTATAGCAAGATATAACGTTACGTATACGAGATTCTGACTTTCTATCTATACCGTCTATGGTTTTTGGCACCCAACCTTTGAATAAAATAAGATCTTTATTTTCTCTATAGAGCTTTTCTAGAACTCGGCTTTCACACTGTGATACCATTAGTTTAAATCGCCCGTCTGCTGTATGCCCAACACATCCATCCCCTACATTTTCTCCAAAATGTTCGGGATCCTCCTCAGCTTTTCTAAGATCTATGTTTCGCTGATTTTGGACCCATTTGTCAATTTCGGGATCACCTTTAACTACCCTAATCTCTAAGGATTTACATGTCACATAAAGTTTAGATACTAGAAATATAGAAGAAATGACTACAAGAATAATACCAGGAATTAGTGCAGGAATAAGAGGAAGGGTTGTTACAGATAAAGCTATCAGAGCAATGCCTCCAAGTAAAAGAAGTAAGGCAATCACAAGAACTGTCAGCTTTATGTATCTCGGTGTTAAAGATTCTTTATCGACTGGTTGAGTCAATACTTTTGAAGGTGCCGTACTGACATTTGGTATAGTGTTTTCGGTCATATCAAACTATTAATAAAAAATACTGTATCTGCTAAAATAGGTTTCTTTTCGAAAATCAATAAAATAGGTCAGTCGAATCTCTATATTTAGGCTCTGTCTCTGTTTTTCCATGTTCTATAAGAAATTCATCACCTTGATCTGTAGATTTTACAAAATTAAGGATGGCGGTTAGGTTTCCTTCCTGACTTATACGATAATCTTTATTAACAAACATTTTTTTAAGTTCGCTTATATTAACTAACTTTCGATACATGAGGACAGCTTCATTGAAAGCTAATCGAGCGTAATAACAGGGGTGACCAGGAGTGAAAAAGTCCTCCTCATGATGGGTTTGACGCAAACTTAGATAGCTATTTATCATATGAGAAGGTATTACACGGAATGGTGTGAGACGGCCATCACGAAAACAAGAGTAGGTAAGACAGAACAGAGCTCGTTGTCTATAAGGTGTGGTTTTTGCTCTCTCTCGATACTGAGAACAACGTTCTAGAAGACCATCCCCTGTTTTTATTCCTTCAAATGTTTCATTAACAAGTGTTGAAAATAATGCCTTAGCGTTTTTCAGTAAGGTGTAACCTCCTAGTACGTTGCGTATATCTTCTTCTGACTTATGGTTTATATTGTCTTTAAATGCTTTTGGGTTCCAAAACATATTTTTTGGGTTCCAAAATATAAATAGAATAGTTTCTGCATTATCTGCATAAAATGTCTTGAGAGTACTACTTTCTGCTGCTGCTATTAATTCTCGAACTGCTTTTGAAGGCGAAATATTTTTAAAAGGCAACCGAAGTACATCTGCCCCATATTCTTCAGGGTTTTCTTTTTCTAATAATATGTCATAGGCTCTTTGTTGTTTTATCCATTCAGAGATTTCTTTATCATTTGATTTAGTAAAAGAAAGTATTGTTGTGAGTTTAAAAAAATAGACCATCGAGATTAAAATAATTGCAGAAAGTGCTGTAAGAAGGATTCCTATAACAAGATAGGGCATAAGAGATAGAATTGACGAGGCAGCGAGTGCTAACAGTATAATGCCAGCAATCAAAAAAATCACAGAGTTTGCCAGAAGAGCTGTTTTTGATATTTTTACTAAATATGGAGCTGCTTTTTTCTTTATAGTTTCACAATGTAGTTCTAGTTTTTCTTTATTTGTATTTTTAGGGCAATCACTTTGAAATTTGTTGTAAAAAGAAGTCAGATCCTCCTTTTGCTTTTCTATACTTGTCATAATCTGTTCCCCTTAATTCTTGTAGTTTATATTAAATAAAACTGGTCAGACATTCTTTGCGAAGTTGTATTAAAAGGCAATATAAAGAGAACCTATAAAGTTTGTGATTCCTTGTTAGTATTCTTAATCTACTGTTAGCTTGTATCTTATCAATAAGATAAACTTTTTTATATTAGCGAAAGTGGAGTAAAGAAGAGACTTACCAGAATATATAATATTTCAAGGGATTTTTTATGATAGATGTCTAGAACGTCAAGGAAGTTAAGAATCTTTCAAATGAATTGAGGATTTAAAGGCTTTTGATTTGTTATAGAAGTAAGAAAGGCTAAAACCTGTTTTAATATAACTATTTTAGTTTCTTCTTCGGCAAATGCTACAGTGATTCCATTTATCACCAGCTCTATAAGTTCTCTAAGTGTTATGGGAGATTGATAGCTAGATCCTAGTGGAAAGGGTAAGCTCCAGCTTGATGGCATCAGTCCGCAGAGAATCATTATCGTATTTTGCAAAGAAATTCCCCCCATTTGAGGGTTATCGGAGCTCAGAGCTATTTTTAGGCCATGCTGTCTAAAGAGATCGAAAAATGGATGCTCATTTAGACTTGAAATACGAGTCTTATTTATCTTAATACCATTATGGTAGCTATGTAAATTTGCTCCTAAAATTAAATTTATTATAGGAGCCATGACTAGGGTAATCTTACGATCGCGGATCGCTTCAATTACGTCAGGATTTTCAATTGCCTGAAATCCATGAGCAATACGATGTAGTGGAAGTGTATTAATTGTATTTTGAAGGTAGTGAAAGCCTGTCCCCTCTCCAGCATGGGCTTCACAACCAAGTCCCAGATCGTAAGCAATTCTATATCCTGAAGATAATAATTGTGGGCAAGCCCCCGGAGAAGATTCTGATCCTGCAGACTGTATTCCTACGAATAACCCAGGAAACTCAGAATTGACTTCTTTGAGCCATTGAGCTGCTTCTTGAGCTGGTTCTTTAGAGGTTGTTTTGGTGGCAAAAGTTTTATTGAAACAATTTAAGAAACGTAGGGTAATTCCTTGTCTATGAAACATTTGTGACGCATTAAATAGTGTCTTATAAAATTTCATCCGAGCATACTTCTTTGTAAGATAAGGATATAAAATATGGGCAAGACGGATATTCTGTTGGACTTCTGTATAGATAATATTATCTTTGAGACATTGTTGGAGATAGTTACTGAGAACAAGAAGAAGGTCTTCTTCGCTTTGGATACCTCCAGGAGGAAATCGATGTCCTTGTACTGTAGCCATGACTTTATCAAAACTATTAAAATCGTGATGCATAATGTTATATTGCAATAAACTTAATTTTGGGTATTTATTGTGACGGATGTCTTGAAAATTTAAGAAAATATTCGAATATTTTTTATGAGGATTATTGGGAGATAGGAGTCGATTGTCGATCCAAGAACCGCAAGACCATTTTAAAAAGCCATTTTTCACACCTAAAATCCAAGCTAGTTCAGGTGAGATTGTTCCAGGAAGATGAACATGAATATCTGCTTTGGGGAGATCTTTAATAATAGCTTCTGTGCAAGAAATCGCGTTTAGCTTTGGCAACAATAAAAGGATATCTTTAAGTATCTGAGTTATATTTCGAGAGTCTTCT
This sequence comes from Chlamydia serpentis, assembly GCF_900239945.1. NCBI lineage: Bacteria > Pseudomonadati > Chlamydiota > Chlamydiia > Chlamydiales > Chlamydiaceae > Chlamydia > Chlamydia serpentis. The sequence continues at coordinate 188,424 of NZ_LT993738.1, forward strand.
CTTTGAAGAAGAAGTTCGTTATACAGCATAGTAAGTATATATTCTAAGTTGACTCAAATAAGTAATATTGCAACTAGACAACTGTTGTTGCGAATCATATGACTATTCCCATTCTATAGTTCCTGGTGGCTTGTCTGAAATATCGTAAACTACTCTACTCACCTCTGGTATCTCATTAATAATCCGTGATGAACACCAGCTAAGAAAATCAAAAGGAAGGTGTGCCCATTGTGCTGTCATAAAGTCTAAGGATTCTACAGCACGCAAAGCTATGGTATAACCGTAACTTCTACAATCTCCTTTGACAGATACAGATTTGATAGGAAGAAAAAGAGCAAATGCTTGACTTACTCTATGATACAGTTTGGATTTTTTGAGTTCTTCGATAAAGATCTCATCAGCTTGTCTTAAAATATTTAGGTATTCAGGAAGGATCTTTCCTATAACGCGAATTGCCAAACCTGGTCCAGGAAAGGGGTGCTTATTTAGGAGATCCTTGGGCAGGCCTAAGGCCTCCCCTAAAATGCGGACTTCATCTTTAAATAAGTAGCGTAAGGGTTCGATGAGTTTAAGTTTAAGGTTTTTGGGAAGACCTCCTACATTATGATGTGATTTTATGATTTCTGAAGAATATCCTGAGCGAGAAGACTCAATAACGTCTGAATAAATCGTTCCTTGAGCTAGCCACTGCACATTTAATGATTGAGCAATATCGTCAAACACTTCAATGAACGTGGATCCAAGTGTTTTCCTTTTTTCTTCAGGATCTATAACATCTGTAAGTTTTTGATAAAAATATTCGGCGGCATTTTTAATAACTAAATTGAGTCCAAGAGTAGTAAATTGCTCTTTCACTTCCTCAACTTCGTGTTTTCGTAAGAGCCCAGTATCTACGAATACACAGACTAACCTATCACCAATAGCTTGATGTAATAATACTGCTGTTACTGAAGAATCGACGCCTCCAGAAAGCCCTAAAATCACCTTTTCATCTTCTCCTATAGTATCTTGAATTGTGTTTATAACGTCTTGGTGTATATAAGAAGTATTCCAATTAGTTGAAGCACAGCAAATATTTTGAACAAAGGTTTTTAATATCTGATTTCCTACTGAATTAGAGTCAGAAACCTCAGGATGAAATTGTAATCCGTATAGTCTTCGCGTTTTATTTTCTATCCCTGAGATGGGACATTGAGAAGTAGAGGCAATGACATTAAATCCTGGAGGAAGTGATGTCACATGATCGCGGTGGCTCATACGAATTTTTGTATCTAAGGACTGGTAAGGAACCAGATTTTGAAAGAGGTCCGAAGAGTATAGAGTAATTAACGTATAACCAAATTCACCAGTTCCAAGACTTACGGTTCCTCTAAAATCTCTAGCTATAAGTTGCATACCATAGCAAATACCTAGGATTGGGATATCGAGTTGATAGATTTCACGATCTAAACTTGGAGAGTTATTGTCATAGACAGAGTGAGGGCCTCCAGAAAGAATGATCCCTAAAGGAGCTTTTTCTTTTAAAGACTTCGCAGAGATATTCGATGGAACAACCTCACAGTATACTGATAATTTGCGGATTTGCTTTGCTAATACGTAAGTATACTGAGATCCAAAATCTATGATAACTATTGAAATCAAATATTTCCTATATTGTTAACTTATTAAATAATTAGGAGATGGTTGAACTTTCTGAATATTGTGAATATGACTTTCGGCTCTTCCAGATTGAGTTACTCTAACAAAGGATGCCCTATCCCTTAAATCTTGAAGGCTTTTAGCTCCAAGATATCCCATGCCTGAGCGTAAACCCCCTAAAATTTGATACAGAACATTATAAACAGGTCCCTTAAAGTGAAGAAGTCCTTCAACACCTTCGGGAACAAATTTTTTTTCTCCCTGTTTTTGAAAGTAGCGGTCAGCACTTCCTTTTTCCATAGCTCCTAAAGAGCCCATACCCCGATACATTTTAAAAGGTTGTTCATCAATATAAATAATCTCTCCAGGAGCTTCATTAGTGCCTGCAAGCATGCTTCCTAACATCACGCTATGCGCTCCTGCTGCCAGTGCCTTAACAATATCGCCAGAATAACACATTCCCCCATCAGCAATTATAGTCACAGGGAAGCCTTTAAGGGCCTTTGCTACGTTTATAATTGCTGTAATTTGTGGATATCCAACTCCAGAAACGATTCTAGTTGTGCAGATTGATCCTGGACCAATGCCAACCTTAACAGCATCAACTCCAATTTCTGCTAAGAATAATGCTGCTTCAGCTGTAACAATGTTTCCAACAATTAAAGTAATTTGTGGGAACAAAGATTTTATCTCCAAAGCTGTTTGAAATACGGCTTTAGAATGTCCGTGTGCGGTGTCAATAACTAAGACATCTACCCCAGCCTCCACAAGATTTGTAGCTCTTGAAATTCCTTGAAGACCAGTACCTATAGCTGCCCCTACAAGGGCATCAGAAAGATTTTCCTTAATTTTTCGAACAGATGAGCTTTGTTCTATTTCGCTCATATTTTTATGTAATATGCCTAATCCTCCCTCTTGTGCTAAAGCAATCGCCATATCTGTTTCAGTTACAGAATCCATTGCTGCTGAAAGAATAGGAATGTCTAAGATAAGAGTTTTTGAAATGGCCGTTTTCAAACACACTTCAGAAGGAAGTATTTCAGAATACTGGGGAATTAGAAGAACATCATCAAAAGTTAGAGCTTCTTCTGTTGCAATCATAGTAAAATCCTTTAAAGGATTCTTAATGTTTTCTAGTATCCTGTCAACATTTTTAATTTTTGATTAAAGGTACATATGTATTTTAAGCACTTGTAAGCCACTTCCTTCCTTAGAATATATTTGTATATTAAGAAATCGTTTCAGATAGTTTAGAGGGTTATATCCAAATTTATTTTATATAGAGTGATCAAGGGTAGTACGACATAAATAGATATGAAATTTTTAGTCCTTAGGTAAGATACGACACTCCCCTAGCTTTTATTAGAGAATAAGTAGCACGAATTCGAGCAATATCCTAACCACAAGTGTGGTTGGACCTAGGGTTTGATAAATAGAAAAACATATAATCACACCTAAGCACGAATGGAAATATAGCGATAACTCGATGATAAGACCTATAGCAGTTTATTGAGCAAGTTTTTAGACTTATTTCCCGCTATAGGTGATTCAATAAATCTATTTAATAACAACGTATTAAACTTTATAAAAGCCTTATTCCTAGTATATTTATATAGATTTAGAAAAAGATGACCTAGTCTTTTGATTTGTATCAAGATCAATTGGATTTTTTATAATGAAAATCATGCGTAAGGGTTATTGGTCTTTTATAATATTGGTTATCTATCCACTCGATGAAAGATTGGTTTACATTTCTGAAGTACTACTATTTATGGTGTTACCTAAGAGGTGTTACCTAAGACTAGATTCTTGCATTTTAAAAAAAAATATATACAATTCATTTGTTAAATTTTTTATATCTCTAATAACCTTATGTCGGCTATACCTACATCACACGCTGAAACGTCTATAGCGTCTACGATAAACTATAAGTCATCAGGAACACAAACATCTCTTGCTTATACTGTCCCAGTCAAAGGTCGTAGGACAACATTGCGTATTTTATTGGACATATTCATTATCATTCTTGGCTTAGGCACAGTGATTTCTACATTTGTCATTGTTTTCTTTTTAAATGGGTTAAACCTACTTTCGACCGCAGCGATTATCTCTTCATCCTGTTTAATTCTTGTGGGTTTGCTTTTTCTAATTATGGGGTTATACTTTATGATTTCGAGTTTAGACGAAGGTCTTGCAGGCCTATTGCAAAAACAGCTCTGTGAAGCTGAAGAAAGAGAAGAAGCATATATTAATGAACTCGAAGCCTTAAAAATAGGAGTGCTTGATACGCAGTTGTGATTCTTATAATAGATCTACAAAAGCAACAAAAAATAATCGTTACTTTATTTGTAGATTGCTAATCTACTTCTACTAAATGTTTTTTAATTAATAAAAAATTAAAAAGTCAATTTTATAGATAAGTGTATCAAAATCCTTGTATAATATTTTGGTTTTTATTAACATTTCTGCCATTTTACTAGCTTTGGTGCCTATGAACCTTCCTAACTGTATTTCTCAAAATACTACAACTATTATGTATCCCTTGAATATCTTTGATCCCAGATTAAGTGATAGCTTAAATGGACTTAGAAAAGGCCCCCCCTTGGAAACAGAAAATGCACTTGCAGAATTCATTGAAAGTCTAAGTCCATCTAGCTTTCCTTTAGAAGAAGTTGCGATTCCTATAGCTCCGGGTTATCACCCCAAATTCTATCTCTGTTTTAAAAACAGAGATGATTTAGGAGTCTACTATGAAATTTTAGATGGTGTGTTTTTAAATACAGTTGCAGCTTGTCTTATAGAGAACTCTCTCTTAATAGATTCTATGAGTGAAGAACTTCTTAGTCAGATCCAGGAAGCTTTATTAAGGAGCTCTGAAACTGGTAGTCGTTATTTTATAGGGCCAGAAAGTCATAAAGATCTGTTAACAGGATTCAATTCTTTTGAACTTGTAAAGAACGTCAGTTTTTTAGGAAGGGCATTAAACCTTGTTACAATAGATCCTGTGAATATTCTTAATAGCTTAGGATCTTATTGTGCTTTAGACTACTCTTTTAATGAGGAGACAGCAGTTCCTAGCTCTGACAGTAGACTAGGGCTGCCCCCAGGAACTAAGTTCCTTCCACAATACAGAGCAGACGTAGCTGTAAGCACTTCTGTTTTCGAAGAAAAAACCTCATTCTCCAACACGTTTTCTACAACAGTAACTGTTAATGTTCCTTATGGTTTAAAGAACACTGAATGTAGCGTTGGATGTTTTAAAGAAAACTCTAAGGAAATTGTAGTAGTGAAGCGACAGATTTTCCCTAGTTATGCTCCAAAACTTCCTGATCTAGTTAAGAAATATAAAAGATCAGCAAAGATTTTAATAAATAAAATAAATTTCGGTAATATTTGGCGTAATCAAGCTAAAAGTCAAATTCTTACTGAAGGAGATGTTCGTTTAGATTTACAAGGACTCGATAGTAGTAAATTTAACTATCAGATTCAAGTAGGAACTCATACCATTTCTTCAGTTTTGATTGATCGACCCATTGCAGATATCAAGATTTCTTCTGAACAAACCTATGCTATTCGGAAGATTAAATCAGGTTTTCAGCAGAGTTTAGATGACTGTCATATTTATCAAGTAAGTTTTAAGTCTACTGTACTAGATGGTTTAGGTGATCCTTCATTCTTAGGGAGCTCATCAGAGGAAGACGACGATCCTATGGATGAGGTTGATGGAGAAGAAGCTTCTAAAGAAGCTGCATTTTCAGCTAGTTTTTCCTATGAATTTGTACGTTCAAACACCCGAGAGTCTAAAAATACGGTCACACACTCAAAAGCTACCCGTACTTTATACACTTTAAAGCAGGATTGCTCTTACGATCCAAGTAAACTTAAACTGGACGATGAATTCCGTTATTGGGTAGAAAAAAAACTCGATGTGAATAATCCTGATTCTTTAGATGCCTTCATTAAAGAAGTTGGAACACACTACACAACTTCTGTAACTTATGGTGGTGTAGGTTTCCAAGTATTAAAGATGTCCTATCTCCAAGTAGAAGAATTACAGAGAGAGAAAATTACTGTAACAGCTGCTGCTGCTAGCTCTTTATTAAAGAGTAAGACATCTAATGAAACAGAGAAAGGTTATTCTTCTTATCAGTCTGAATCATCATCACAAACAGTATTTTTAGGTGGAACGGTATTACCCGATCTTCAACAGGATCGATTAGATTTCAAAGATTGGTCGGATAGTGTGTTCAATGAACCTATTCCTCTGGAGATTAGTGTCTCTCCAATCACAGATCTTCTTACCCCACAGTTTTTCCCTTCTCAAGATGTTCAGGTTTTAGCAAAGAAGAAATCAGCTCTTGGTAAAGTCATTTTTAATTATTTGGAGAGTCATAAACCTAAAGAGGATCCCAAACCAAGTATTATTACCTCAGGATTTAATTCGTCATCCTCAACGTTTACTCTTATGGCGTCGCATAATCCTAAAGCAGTTACTTTGCCTTATATAGATTACTGGTCTTACGTTCCCTATCTTTTCCCAACTCTTAAAGAAACTTCACATGCCCGACCTTTAACATTTTATTTGCGGTTGGAGAATATGTTTGAGCAACAAAATCTTGTGCACAACACGTCATATATTTTAGCTTCTTTATTAGTAAGAACAGGATATTGGGGAAGTTCGTATGTAGAATATGATGCACTATCATTTTATGGTTCTTGGCCTCAGGCATATTTTGACTGGCCTGGATATCAAGACAGATGTACTTGGACTTTAGAAAAACTGAATACAACTGGAGATCTTTTTATTCGTTCCGGAGATGAAATACGTTTGAAGCACAATGCATCTGGAGAATATCTTGCGACTACTAGTATGGCTGATGGTTATCATACGTTAACTCGAACTAAGAATTCCAGTGATGCTGTCTTTATAATTAAGACATAAGTATAGATCGTTATTTTTGACATCTCCTGGCTTTAGTGTAAAGTTTTAGGGAGATGTCAATACTGCTATTAGTTTCCACAACTTATTAAGATATCCTTCCTAAACTTATATTTTAATATAAGTAGGAATATTTTTAAAATGCCTCTCTAAGGTTGAGGAGCGAACTGTTTATAGCTTTCATGAATACATAATATAGAGATCCCATTTGCTAAAAATGTACTTCGAAGGTAGTCTTCAGAGAAAGAATCACCAAAAGTATTCTTAAACTCTGGAGAAGAAACACTCTCCCAAACTAAAGAATAATACCCCTTGATGGGAAAAACATCTTTTGAACAAACGCTCTCATCTGCAATCCAAGCATAGGCTATTCCACAAGGACTTCCTTCAGGATAGGAGCAGATTTCAACAGGATATAGACTATAGATTCCTTCTCGCTTTCTAGCTGTTACAAAGTCTTCTTCAGTCATTTCTAGGCCTATAGCATTACACCGTCGTCCAGGAGCTTTAACTAGATTAAGAACTGCTCGATTTTCCGGACCATCTTGAGAAGTTCTCCGACGACTTCCATTTTTTAAGTATAATCCTGTATCGATATTAAAGGAGCGTTCATATCCGTTTATCCAGATGGGGTAAGGACGATATATTTTTAATGTAAGGGCTGCCGATTTTGGATGCATTAGACTCCCATAAGTAGATACAGGAATATAGGAAGTTACAATTTTAAGATTTTTATGAATTTCTCTCCAAATTCTACGCGACTCTTCATCGATCTTAGCTATAATCTCTGGATCGTTGTGTTCTTGAGAAAATATCTGTGCTGCACGAAATGCTGAAGGGTAGTGAGGCAGTTGCGAAATATTTCTATTGCCATTCACAAAGAACCCTTTGGTATTTGATGTATTCTCCTTAGTAAAAGAGTACTTTTGTTTACATGACGAAAGAGAACACAGGCTAAATCCTAGAAACACAGTAAAACAAGTAAGATAGGCTAGTGAGTTCATATGTCCCTAATTGATAGAAAAAAACAAATTTTTACTTTCTCAAACTGCAGTTAAAGAGATTTTCTAGATTCTTTGCCACCAATCATTGCTTCTCTGTAGAAGATGACACAAGATTTATGGGGTTATTCAACTTTAATATTGTTTAGAAATCATCAAGAAATATTTCAAAGAAGGAAAACTAATCCAACTATATAAAGCCTCTTATATTTTTAAGTTTTATTGTTCAATAGGAAGTCTCTTTTTTAATTTTTATAATGAAAAAATTTAGTCTAAATAAATCCAAACTTCTCTCTTCTGATTCTCATAACCCCTAATAATGCCGAAGGTAATTAGTTGGTTTAGAATGCTCTCTCCTAAACAAGGTTTGTTGTATTCTGGTTCTGACGTGTCTGCGTTATGAAAAAGTTCGCCGGCAATTGTTTTGGCATCTATAGTTATGCCGCCAAATTTTTGAACCACTGTACAATGACGTCCTGTTTTAGGATCTTGGGTAATCTTGCGTTTAGCTAAAAATGCTAAGTATTCTTGTACTAACTCTAATTTTTGTTCGTATAAGAGGTGGTGTTTTCCCTTAATATGAATAGAAGCGGATAAATTTAAGGTATGACTCAATTGAGGAGAAATTAAAGACCACATGAATTTCCAGTCTTTCCTTAGAGACCTTGGTAATTTCATTATTAATCCTTTTAAAAAACTTGGAGGTACTGCTTTTAAAATTTTTCGTATTGATGCGGCCTGCTGCTTTTGCTTTTCATCGAAACTTTGATTATGGAAAAATCCGATAGATTGTACTACACAAGAATAATTGCTAGTCGTTTCACTATTTACATTTAATACCATTTTCTTTTGGCCTGGAACTATTCCAGAACGCCCTGATTTGATAGCAAAATACAGGTATTTATCAATACAATCGTTGATTATTGCAAGACGACGTTTTGAATTAATATTAGTAAAAGGGTCCTCCGAGTTTTCTAAACGTGTAGGATTTCTGAGGAAGTCTTCAGTTAGTGGTTGTAAGTTTGTTCTTTCAAGATCTAATTTGGAAACGAGTAGGCCAGATTTTAGGTTGAGTCCAATGACTTTAGGAACTTCAAATTTTTGAATTTTATGTGCTGCAAGAAGATTTCTTGCATGGGTTCTACGTACCATAGCCTCTACAAGAATATTGTCCAAAACTTTTGATGTACCGTTGACTTCATTAAATTTAGAAGCTACAAAAGTAAAACTAACAGTTGGGTAATTCTCTATACTAAAAGTAAATACTATATGATTATTTTCCGGATATATGTCTAGTATACGGATGCCTTTATCTTTTAAGATCCGGTTGGCTTCTGTAGCATTTTCTTTTGCCTGATCAAAGTATATCTCTCTTACGATCTTTTGTGATTTTATAACATTCGGTGGGTAACTTTCAGAGGCTATAGTATTTTGAATAAAGATAGTTTTATAATTGAGGTTTAATATTTTATGTAAAATATATCGTAGAGCTAGAACAATAAGAACCACAGGAAAGAAAATCCAAGATATTATCTTCAGAATTTTTTCTTTTGTACTTAGTGCTCTTCCAGGACGTCTAACGCAATACAGCTCTTTAGAAAGATCGTCTCTAGCCAGGACATCTGTAGTTATCTCTCCCCAATAAAAATAAGAGTCAAGCCTTACGACAGCTTTCTCTAAACAGGTTGGTTTTTCATGATGAGAGTTTAAAGAATAATAACTATTATTAAAAAGTTTCATAAACAATTATTAAAAATAAAAAATTTTAAACAATTTTTCATTTTTAATAAATAATTTTTGTTCTTTTTTGAATAACTTTTTATAATTTGACTATTATTTTTTTTAACAAGAATCCTAATTATTGATTCTTAAAAAAATTTTTTATTAAGATACGTCTGATCTGATTTTAATAAGTTCGGGAAAAGAAGGGGGTTTGGATTGTTTAAAATTCTTTAAAAAAGGAGTTTCCCTGTGCTAAAAAGTTATCTATATAATTAATGTCATAATTGGACTCTAAAAACTTCGGATTATCCAACATAAATTGGTGGAATGGTATCGTAGACTGTACCCCACCAATATGGAACTCTTTTAAAGCACGCTTCATTATAGCTATGGCCTCTTCACGATTTCTTCCTTTGGTAATGACCTTTGCTATCATAGAATCATAATAAGGAGGAATTGCGTAGCCACTATAGCAGGCTCCGTCTACACGAACTGCAGGACCTGCAGGAGGAAGATAGTAATCTAAACGACCTGGCGATGGAGTAAAATTATTGGTGGGATCTTCTGCATTAATGCGGCATTGGATAATATGTCCAGAAAAGAATATATTCTTTTGTTTCCATGGTAACTTGTTGCCCATAGCAACGTAAATTTGCTCTTTTACAAGATCTATACCCGTTACTTCTTCAGTAATTGTATGTTCTACCTGTATCCGGGTATTCATCTCCATAAAATAGAATTTTTTATCTTTATCTAAAAGAAATTCTACAGTTCCTACAGAAAAATAACCCGCGCTTTTTGCTAAATCTACAGCGACTTTCCCTACTTTAGCGCGAAGCTCTGCATTTAAAATTGGACTAGGAGTCTCTTCAATTAATTTTTGACGTCGCCGTTGAATCGTACAATCTCTCTCCCCTAAATGGACGTAGTTCCCGTGTGTATCCCCAATGATCTGGACTTCTAAATGCCTTGGACTTTCTATAAATTTTTCGATATACACATTAGGGTTATTAAAACCAGCTTCTGCCTCTGCTCGTGCCGCAGAAAAAGCTCTATAAAATTCGTCTTTTTCTTTGACAATACGGATTCCACGTCCTCCCCCTCCAGCAACAGCTTTAATTACAATAGGAAAACCAATTTTTTCAGCTATTTTTATACCCTCGCTTTCGTCTTCAATAATCCCCTCAGAGCCTGGAATTACAGGGCACTTGATCTTTTTTGCAAGAGACTTTGCTGCTATCTTGTCTCCCATCATAGCAATCGACTCGGAACTAGGGCCTATGAAGGTTAAGCCACAACTTTCACATATGGAAGCAAAATTTGCATTTTCACTTAAAAAACCATAGCCAGGATGAACAGCATCAGCTCCTGTAATTTCACAAGCAGCTAAGATATTAGATATCTTTAGATATGATTTTGCTGCTTGAGGCTCTCCAATACAAACAGCCTCGTCAGCAAGAAGTACATGAAGAGCTTCTTGATCTGCTAAAGAATATACTGCAACTGTCGATAATCCTAAGTCATGACAGGCACGTATAATTCTAACGGCAATCTCTCCTCTATTGGCAATTAAGATTTTTTTCATTACTCATCTTTAGCTATGCGAAACAACTTAGAACCAAATTGTACGGGATCCCCATTAGTAATCAATACCTCAAGAACACGTCCATTCATTCCAGCCTTTACTTCATTCATTACTTTCATAGCTTCAACAATACAGACAATAGTATCTTGAGAAACTATGTCTCCAGGTTTCACAAAGGGAGGAGAATCTGGAGAAGGAGAACCATAAAAAGTTCCCACTAGAGGAGAACTTATAAATTCTCCAGGGGTTGTTTCCGTGATTTTTGAATTTTCTTGAGACGCCTCTTTAATTGTATCCTTTTTTGGATCCATTGGGATAGGACGCTCTTGTGAGAATCCGCTAAATAATCTGCTGTCATAAAATACAGGATCTTGTCTATTTCGCTCCCCAGTATCTCTTTCCAACTCCAATTCAAGCCCTTCACGTTTTATAACAAAACGCTTCATACCATTGCGTCCCATAGCAATCATAAGCTTTTCTATCTGTTTTAAATCCATACCAAGTCTTCTTTAATTGAAATTAGACGCGTTGAATATATTCACAAGTTCGCGTATCTATTTTTATAACATCACCAATCTCTACAAAAGGCGGGACCATAATTTCTATTCCTGTTTCTAGTAAGGCTTTTTTAATTCCTCCTGAAAGAGAAACCGAGTCTCCAGGAAAATCTGTTTTCGATACCATTAGCTCTAGAAAGTGCGGCAATTCTACAGAGAATACTACATTATCATAGACCATTGCAGAGACAGTAACACCTGCCTTTAAAAATAAAAAATTATCTTTCATGATTTCTTTTGGAATGTACAACTTTTCATAATTTCCTAAATCTAAAAAAAGATAGTTTTCATCTTCAAGATATAAGTATTCTAAAGTCCGAATCTCAAATTGTGCTTCTTTTACCTCTTGGGTTGCTTTGAAATTTCTTTCAACAACGACATCAGAATCAGCAGCCTGCAAAGCAACTTTTATAAAAGATTCCCCCTTCTGTCCTGCAACTTTAGCAACAGAAGTTACTTTATAAAGACCATCCTTTGTGGAAATAAACATTCCTATGGATAATTGGCTACTTAACACCATAATTTTCTCCTCGGAGCAACGAAATTTTATCTTTCATTGCCAATGAATCTGCTTCAAACAAATAAGAAGCTGTTACTAAAATATCAGCTCCCGCCTTGCGGCATAACGGTGCGGAGTTCAGATCTATGCCTCCATCTACCTCTATTAAACAAGATTTCTCTAAACCTAGAGTTTTTCTCATCTGACGTGCAAAAACAATTTTTTCCACGGTTTTTTCTAAAAAATTTTGTCCTGTAAATCCTGGGTAAACCGACATTAATAAAACCACATCACAAAAAGGGAGAAAAGAAGGAAGAAATTCCATTGAAGTATCGGGAGAAAAAGCTAGACCGGCTTGAACCCCACACTTTTTTATGTAAACTAAAAGATCCTTAATATCTTCTGAAGCTTCGAAATGAATTATAATTCTATTCGCACCAGCACGAACAAAACTCTCTATGAAATCAAACGGAGTGTAAATCATAGCATGAACTTCTAAAAATAAATCAGTGGATCTATTAATTGCATCAATAATCCCAGGACCAAAAGTAAGATTAGGAACAAAATGACCATCCATAATATCTATATGAATGAAATCAGCTCCAGCTTCTGCTATCTTTTTTGCTTCTGCACCTAAACAAGCAAGATCTGCGCCCATAATTGAAGGGCCAACTAATATGCGTTCGTGTTTTTTCACCTCAGCGAATCTCAACTTCTTCTATCTTCCATTCTTAATGCATTTAGAGAATACTAGCAATGGATCATAACCATAATACAGAAGTAATATATTTCAAAGAACCATTGAATGTTTCTTACTTAAAAATCCTTCTTATAGGAGGTCTCTAGACTAATCTTTTTATTTGCCTGATATGCTAGCTCAAATAGAGCCTAGTTTTGTTCTAAGATTAGAAGTATATTGGAAAAACCTTGTCTAGTTGTTTGATTTAGAGTGTTTGAAGAGATGTTTTGTATATAAATATATTGATTTTTTAGATCGACAATAACAATACTTGTTGCCGTGTTAAATCACTAACAACGGGGTTTTTATGTCACTTATCACAAACGCTGCAACTGGTGTGGAAGCTAGTTCCAAATTGGATCTTTCAGAAACAGGAAAAACTCTTGCTTCTCCCAAACCCAGCTTCCTTGAGAAGATTATTACTATAGCCAAGTATGTGATTTACGCCATTGTAGCTGTAACAGGGGTCCTGGGGACAGTTCTCGGCCTATGTGGGTTGTTGAATCCTGGGATAGGGATAGCTATTCTTGTTGTTTTTATTATTTCTGTGGCAATTTTAGGTTTGATTCTTAGGGACTCGATAACTGGAGATGCAGCAAAAAGACTCCGAGGACAAATAAATAGATTGGCAGATGAGAATCATCAACTAGGAACATTGCGTATAGAACTTACATCTGAAGTAGAGAAACTAAAAGCAGCTAATAATAATTTGACAGCTGGAATTACAATTTTCCAAGAAGAAAATATTAAATTGCAAACAAGTGTAGGCACTCTAGAAAAACAAGTTGAAAACCTATTAAAAGAAATACGAGGATTGTCTGAGCTTAAGGATATTGTTGAGAAGAATTCTACAGACTGTGAAACAATATTGGAGAAAATTACTGAACTCCAAGAAACTTTTAAAACAATCTCTCCAACTGCAACAACAGAATTGATGGAGCAAATAAAATTATTACTTAGCGGCGAGTATGTAGCTGTATTACATTCGCAGGTTAAAGCTCTGGAAACCAATATTTTATCGTTAGAGGAGGCCAATAAGCATCTTGCAGGGACTAAAAGAGGTCTAGAAGGTTGTCTAAATGCTCTGTACGGTGAAATAAAGGACCTACAAAAACAAACTGCAGCATTAAAAGAGGTTGAGCAAGCACTCACAGCAAAAATTGTAAGAATGCAAGAAGAAGAGTTTAAATTACAAAAGCAGAAAGAGGCAATCGAAGGAATGATAGATAAAGCAAACGATGCTTATCTACTGATACACAAACTGCTAGCATCAGGAAGTGGTGGTACATCAGGAAGTGATGGTACATCAGGAAGTGATGGTACATCAGGAAGTGGTGGTACATCAGGAAGTGGTGGTACATCAGGAAGTGGTGGTACATCAGGAAGTGGTGGTACATCAGGAAGTGGTGGTACATCAGGAAGTGGTGGTACATCAGGAAGTGGTGGTACATCAGGAAGTGATGGTACATCAGGAAGTGGTGGTACGCAATAGGTGTTCCATTTTTGCAGCAATAAGAGATAGAGTTTTACCTTTGTCTCTTATTTTTCTAGAGATAAACCATAAACCCATCTCTAACTTCAAAAGCAACCTTATAAAACCTGGTTTAGTTTTATTGCGATAATTAAAGTAGATTGCAACAAATTTTGTTCCGTCATATGCTTGCTCTATTAAGCTAGGGTTTGTTTTCCTGAAAACTAACATAAATCTATATCTACATGTCTTCAAAACCTAAATTTCTTCCTAAAAGAAAAAAAAGTCTTCTGGATCCAAAAGAAACTTCTTGGGACCCTATAGCATCAAGTTATAATAAGCTTGTTCAAGATAAGGGTCACTACTATCACAAAGCAACTATCCTTCCAGCGCTCCTTCCTTTGCTTAACTTAAATTCTAAAAGTTCTTTATTGGATATTGGTTGTGGTCAAGGATTTTTAGAAAGAGCTATTCCTAAGAGGTGTCGTTATTTAGGATTAGATATCTCCCCTACTTTGATTGCTATAGCTAAGAAGATGCGTTCAGCACGGCCTCATCAATTTAAAGTAGCTGATCTTACTAAACCCTTGGAATTCTCAGAATTAGAACTGTTTTCTCACGCAGTAGCGATTCTTTCCCTTCAAAATATCGAATTTCCTAATGAAGCTATACAAAATACAGCAACTCTTCTTCAACCTCTTGGCCAATTTTTCATAGTTTTAAACCATCCTTGTTTTCGTGTCCCGAGATCATCGTCATGGCACTATGATGAAAATAAACAAATTATTTCTCGTCACGTAGAGCGCTACCTCTCCCCTATGAAAGTTCCTATAGTGGCTCATCCTGGACAAAAAGATTCTCCCTCAACGCTTTCCTTCCATTTCCCCCTAAGTTATTGGGCGAAGGAGTTATCTTCCCACGGCTTTTTAATTCAAAATCTTGAAGAATGGACCTCCTCAAGACTCTCGACAGGAAAGCGAGCTAAGGCAGAAAACCTTTGTCGCAAAGAATTTCCATTATTTCTAATGATTTCAACAACTAAAATGAAATAAAATAAATTTTAATAATCTATCAATTTTTTATTATTTAAAGGTATTTTTTATTAGAATAAATAAAAAACACAAGATTCTTTCATTATGCTTCGAAAACTTTTCCAGTTTTCTAAAAAAAAAACAAATCAGAAGCAACGCCTTCGAAGCAACGGACTTGTGCAAGCCCTTATCCAATCAATAAAGGTTTTATTAAATAATGAAGCCTCCAAAGAAGCCTGCGTTTTAAGCTATTATGGGTTGCTTACCTGTATTCCTATTTTAGTCTTTTTCTTAAGGCTTTCCCAACACTTATTTACAAATTTGAACTGGAAAGAATGGTTAATTATCAAGTTTCCAGATTATAAAAAGCCAATCTCCGCCATTATCGAAGCTGCATATCATGCTACTGAACATAACATAGGGCTAGTGCTTGTAGGAAGTTTCTTTGTTTTTTGCTGGGCAGGTATTTTAATGCTCTTATCTCTAGAAGACGGATTAAATAAAATCTTTCGTACTAGCTGTACTCCAATATCTTTAAGGAGATTAGTTGCTTATTTTATCATTACTCTAATCAGTCCTATGATTTTTATTATTGTCTGTGGAGCTTGGATTTATATCACACAGATCATGCCTATCCAATACGCTAAGTTATTTTCTCTCAGTCATTCAATGTCAGCGTTATATTTCATGTCAAAGCTTACCCCCTATTTTTTAATCTATCTGGCTCTGTTTTGCTGTTACGCTTTTCTTCCGCGTGTTGCAGTTCAAAAAACAGCAGCTATTATTTCTACATTAATCATAGGCTCGATGTGGATAATCTTTCAAAAAGCCTTCTTCAGCCTTCAAGTTTCTCTGTTTAACTATAGTTTCACTTATGGAGCCCTTGTTGCTCTTCCTTCATTTCTTCTACTTCTCTATCTCTATGCTATCATCTATTTGTTTGGAGGATCTCTGACTTTTATTATCCAAAATCGTGGGTGTACTTTTTTATTTCTAGGAAATAAAATCTTGCCTAGCTGTTATCTACAGTTAATTACATCGACTTATATTCTTGCTTTAGTCACACGCCAGTTTAATGAAGAGCTTCCGGCTTTAACCGCGCAATTCATTGCTAAGCAATCAAAGGTTCCTATTGGAGAGGTCTCGCAATGTCTAGACATACTAGAGAAAGAAGGATTTATCTTTCCTCACAATAACGGTTACCAACCTGTTTTTAATTTCTCAGAATTTACAATTCAAGATATTGCAGATCGACTCTTACACCGTGAGATTTTTACAAAATTTAATCCCAATATGGGAATCACTTTTATAGAAAGTAATTTCCAAAAGATGTTTAACCAGGTTTCTAAAAATAAAGACAACCTAACCCTTACCGAGATTGCTAGGCGACTTAAATGAAACAAAGATCATGGTTTAAAGTTTCAGGAATCTATTTAGGGACTAGTATCTTCTTGATATTCTTGCTATTCCTACCTAAACTACTTTCAACAGGATCTGGAAAATATCTCCTATTTTCACTTATTCATAAAGAATCAGGTCTTTCTTGTTCTGCTCAAGAACTTCATATTTCCTGGTTTGGGCCACAAACTGCAAAAAAAATAAAGCTTATCGGTGAAGCTGATAATGAAGTTTTTTCTGCAGAAAAGCTTCAACTCGATGGATCTCTATTACGTCTTTTAATCTATAAAAAGCCTATAGGGATTACTTTATCAGGATGGTCCCTAAAAATTAATGAACCAGCCTCGATAGATCATCCCTCTGTGAGTCATTTAGATCCTGGATCTTTACTTAGTTATTTAAATACTTCTAAAATTCTTTGTGAGCATGGTTCGATTAATATGAAGACGGTCTCGGGATCTTGGCTGTCGGTATCGGGTTTTTACTTAGAAAGGTCAACAAAGAAGTTCATGACTAAGTGTGTCGTAAGCGAAGATCAGCAGTCTGGAACTATCTTTATAGAGAGTATATTTTCTCCTACAAGTATCTCTGCACAATTTTCTTCTGTGCCTATTGCTTTCTTTAAAATTTTTATAGCATCTCCATTTTGGGATCATCTCTTGTCTTATGAAGATATAGTAAACTTATCAGCAGAGGCAGCGCATACTAATGATGGTAAGATATCTATGACAGCTTCTTGTCAAGGAAATCAAATCCAATGCAAACTTCAAGGTCATGTATATAAATCGGTATTCTATATTATAGAAGGAAGCTCTTCGTTCATAGAGCTTAAACCTGAATTGGCATCTGCTCTCTGTAACCTCATGATTCCATTGTCGACACCAATCAGTAGCAAGCAAATTCATGCTACTGTGTCACATGCAAAAATTCCTTTAGATATAAGTAAATGGAAACAGATTGAAATTACTTCTCAAGCGCAGCTTCCTCAGATTTCAATATACCCAGAAGATCCTAACCTAGCTTTACAACTGCGTGACACTCAACTAGGTATTAAAAAGACTGAAAAATTCTCAGATATTCGCTATGCCTCGTCGACAGTTTTAGGTGGTGCTGCTCCTTCTCATCTTAATGGTTTAATACGGATAGACAGTAAAAAGAAGCTTACTAAATTTCGTCTACAGCAAGCACAACTTCCCCATACCTATTTAAGAGCTATTTTCCCTAAGCCTTTTATTATAAATACTCCCCTAGATGTTCCCTACTACTCATTAAACATAGAAGGAACATATAAAAATGCCCATTTAGATGCAGACGTTATTCTGGATAATCCGTTACTAAAATTAACTTGTTCAGCATCTGGCGCGTGGAAGAATTTTCTCTTTAAAGGAGAGGGAACGTATCACTTTAATAAAAAATGGCAAAAAATACTTTCTCCTCATTTTTCTTCCGCTGAAGCTACATTCTCGGGAAGAGCACAAATTACAGAAATGAATCTATTTTTTCCCAAATTTTCTGGTAAAATTACCGCAGGAGAAAATGAATTTTTCATTCATGCAAAATTTGGATCCCCTCGTGAACCTATAAAGCCTGAAACCACATCTATTCTAGTTCACGGACATTTTTCGTCACTTCCGCTGAGCCTTATCTCCAATCATTTTTCTCCCTTTCAACTGAAAGACTTGAACTTTTCCTTCCATACGGATGGAGCAAAGTTTATAACTAAGGGAAATTTGCAAGCTCTTATTGATAATCCAGATTACCCAAATCTAAATCACACACGTATTTTAGTTCCTGAAATTCTTATTACTCCTGAAGAATTTTCTTCTCCCTCTTTGGAAGACCTGACAGTCCAATGCTCTGGAGAGATCTTTTCTCTACCTTTGGACTCAATTACAAAGATCTATGGGAAAAAAGTTCTGCTTTCTCCTTACTTTGGCTCATCCGGAGATATCAAATTTGAGTTAAATTATAACCCTAAAGATCTAGAACAACTCAAGTTAAATTCAAACTTTAAATCAGACGCTCTCTTAGCAGAACTGAATTTGATCATGGATTCCTCTATGAAGTTATCCTCTGGAAGCCAAGGGATTCTTCAATGGGAGGTAACTCCTGAACGTTATGCAAGTTTCTTTAAAAATGCATCGTGCTTGCCTACATGCCTGCTTCATAGAACTGCAAGCTTACGTCTAGATGTATCGAAACTCTCATGTCCAGATCAAACAAAGGGCCTTTCTTGCCTAACACTTTTGGTTGCAGGAGGACTTGAAGGCTCTCTAGCTACAACACCATTAATTTTCTATGATAATGTGTCTAAAGAGACTTTTATTATTAATGACTTTCAAGGTTCTTTACAAGCCGATAATTTAGATTCTAAAATAGAATACAAGCTCAACGGCTCCTGTCTAGCCCCTAGGCAGGACTCAAAGGCTCCTGCAGAATTTTCTTTAGAAGGAAGAGTGAACCACTTATTCTCTCCAGAATCAAGGCAGTTTAAACAAACTGCACACTGGATTCACATTCCTTCTTCCTTTATTGCTGGAATTATGCCAATGTCACTAGGATTGAAAGCTCAAATATGTTCTCTTGCTGGCCCTAGAATTAACGTATCCATTAAGAATGAGCTTGACATTGGTGAAGGATCAATTGACATTATGGTAGATTCTGAGAACCTTCAAGCTCAAATTCCACTAATCTTAAAAGAACAATCAATTTTACTTAGAGATAATCTCAAAGCTCATCTTAATATCAATGAAGATGTAAACAAAGCATTTTTACAAGAGTTTAATCCACTCATGGCAGGAGGAGCCTATTCTCAACATCCAGTGACTTTAGAGATCAATAAACAAAATTTCTATCTTCCTATACGTCCCTACTCTTTTGAAGAATTCCGAATACAATCAGCAACTTTGGATATAGGTAAAGTCTCGATAGCAAATACAGGAACTATGTACGCTCTTTTCCGATTTCTAGATATTACTGAGAATAAACAATTTGTAGAATCTTGGTTTACTCCTATTTTTTTTTCTGTGCAAAAAGGTTCTATCAACTGTAAGCGCTTCGACGCTCTTATTGACGGTCGAATACGCCTTGCTCTATGGGGAAAAACTGATATTGCTAATGATCGTCTTTTCATGACTTTAGGCATTGATCCGGAAGTTATTAAGAAGTATTTTCATAACACTTCTTTAAAAACTAAAGACTTCTTCCTTATCAAAATTCGAGGATCCATTTTGTCTCCTGAAGTCGACTGGTCCTCAGCTTACGCTAGAATTGCTCTACTAAAAAGTTATAGTCTTGGAAATCCTTTTAGTAGTCTTGCTGATAAACTGTTCTCTTCTCTTGGTGATTCTACGCCTCCACCCACAGTGCATCCTTTCCCATGGGAAAAAAATAATCCTAATTCTATAGAAAACAAACTTTCTGGAAAGTAGTGCTGTGGGCTGCTGATCACTTCTACTAAAAGAATCGATTCTAAATATGTCTGAAAAGCTTAACATTTAGATTTTTAAGAAATATAAATGTATGTATAATGCATGTAATATTTACATCGATTCTAAATATAGTAGGGGTTTTTTACATCTCTAGATAGGGGTTTTTTACATCTCTAGATAGGGGTTTTTTACATCTCTAGATAGGGGTTTTTTACATCTCTAGATAGGGGTTTTTTACATCTCTAGATAGGGGTTTTTTACATCTCTAGATAGGGGTTTTTTACATCTCTAGATAGGGGTTTTTTACATCTCTAGATAGGGGTTTTTTACATCTCTAGATAGGGGTTTTTTACATCTCTAGATAGGGGTTTTTTACCATCTCTAGATAGGGGTTTTTTACATCTCTAGATAGGGGTTTTTTACATCTCTAGATAGGGGTTTTTTACATCTCTAGATAGGGGTTTTTTACATCTCTAGATAGGGGTTTTTTATGGCAAATTCATGCGCTTACGCAAAATGTTATTCTAGTTGGCAAGCTTCTCTTATGAGGAGTTTAGACTCTTATTTCGCTTGCTCTACTAGGGTGAGACAAAGAATTGTTCTGGTAGATCCTAATGGCCTTGCTTTCGTTAAAGAAGAAAAATTTAAGATTTCTACATTAGAAAAAATCTTAAAGATTATGTCCTTTATTATCTTCTTCCCTCTTGTCATAGTTGCCCTAGCCATACGCAATTTCTTACATAAAAAATTGGATAGATTTTCTATCAAATGCCTTTATCTACCAACAGAAATGACTAGAGAAGAAGAGCTTATCTTTGCTGCCAATCCTCAATTAGTTAAAGAAGCTGTCTTAACTGCAGTTCCTTTATTTTATTATACTCCGAAGAAATATCAGCTTATAAAATTCGAAGCTCTTGAAGGACAGGCTCCTAAAATTACTTTCTCTATAAATATAGAGTTGCTCTTAGAAGACTTGGATCTGCAATCTCTTAATTGGCCAACAAAGTATCTATACGATGACTTAGACTTTACAGGTCATCCAGAGGAGGAGGCCCTAATTAATAAGATTCGTGCAATTGAAGGAAAAGATAGCGAGGAGATGAGTCTAGAAAGCAAAAAACTCTTGGTGCTACATTTCCTAGAATGTATCTGCACCCAGCACCCCACTCTTAACGAAGAAGATGAAGGTACTGTACATATACGGTTGCCTTTTACATATCATGAACATGGATATAAGACACCCATTAATGTATGTAGATACAAGAAAACCATATGGTATAAGATCTTCTTTTGGCAGACGGGCTCTGCTTTCAGAAACTCACCTGGATCACTCGTGTATGATAGACTTGTAAAGTTAGGGGTGTTTACGGCAAATAATTATTGTTCACTCGTTCGTACTCAATATATATCCGCTAGTGCACCATTCCGTGCCCTGTTTGAGGCTGACCCAATATCTATGTTAAAATTAGCAGGTTTTCTTTTCTAAAATTAAATATCCTAACAACTACTTGGAATTTTAATTATATATTCCGATTTCAATTAAAGTCAGGGACTGTATTTTTTTTCCTTGCAATAAGGCATCTTATAGTCCCTAGAAAATAACTACTAGAAAATTAAGAGTTGGACAGAAGTTTGTTGTCTAGAAGACTTTTAAATCTTCAGAGTTCTAGTAAAGGAAGTCTCTAGGCTATACTCTCAAAAATATCAGGAAAGGTTTACTTATTGATCCTGCCTTATTGGTTTCTATCGAAAGCTGTATCCTCTTCGCATTCCTGATATTTTAGGGTAAGCACTTTCCTGTTTTTTAGAGGTCGATGGCTTTAAATTTTGAACCACTTTTCTGACCGCGCTTTTAACTTCAGTTAGCATCTCACTGGGTTTAGGGAGGCATGGCTCAAAGTAATACAGACAATGCAGGAGTAGTCGAATAAAAATAATATAAAAAATATTATTCGTGTTTTTTAATTAATTATTTTTATAAAAATAAAAATTAGTTAATTAATTATTTAGGATCATAACTCATGAGAAAAAGCCACTCTTTAGATCAAACCTCAACAAAAAAAGAAGTTATTTCTAAAGCTATTCAGAAAATTATTAAAATTATGGAAGCAACAGAACCTCCTCTATCCTTAGAAAATTCAAATTCAGAAATTACAGGGATATTAGAAGAGATCAGAGAAATTAAACAAACGCTTTCAAAACAAGCTGAAGGGCTCCAGATGCTTGAAAAATATTGTTCTCAAGAAACACTCTCTGATCTTCAGGATAATGCATCATCACTAAAGCTTTCAATCAACAGTGTGATAGAAGAGCTTGGTTCTTTGAAACATCTTGTAGAAGAAAGCATAGAAGAATCCTTAGGTCAGCATGACCAACTCATCCAATCTGTACTTATTGAAGTCTCAGATAAATTTCTTTCTTCTATAGGAGGGACTCTTTCTGGAAAACTTGATATGAGTAATAATAAGATTCAAGGACTTCTAACTCAAGAAAATCCTGAAGAATCTGATGCGGCTTCTGTGGGGTATGTACAAAGGTTGTTCCAACCATGCAATACGAGAATCGGCGAAATTTATGAGAAAGTATCTCTTCATGATACCAATATCTCTTCATTGCAGTTCCATATGATGTCAGTAGCCGGAGGTAAATTCCGAGGTCATATTGATATGAACGGGTATCGTATTTTAGGAGTCGGTGATCCTAAAAATGGAGAAGATGCAGTTTCTAAGGACTACCTAGAGCGCTATGTTAGTTCTCAACTCTCTTCAGAAAAGACTGAGGAAAAATTACCTAAAAAAATGAATACAGGAAAACTTCTCTATTCTCAGGGACTTAGTCCTAAATTAGAAAGCCCTCTACCTCTAGGACTTCTTACTTCTGGAATCCTTGGATTTACTTGGAAAAGCACAAGTAAATCGAGTGATGGTAGTTTTCCTTTTACTGCGCTTAGACATAAGGAAACAGAATCTGATACTGAGTGTTTCCGTATTACATCAACAACACTATCAGGAAATCAATCAGGAACCTATAAATGGTCCTTGTCTTTAAAAGCTTTGGTCCCTGCTATTTTTAACCTCAAAAATCCTGAAGTTCTGCTTTCAGTTATGTACTATTACGAAGATTGGATTCCTATCGATAATATTTTGAATATGTCCCAACCAATTACGTTACCCCTTGCTTTAATAGGACAAACTATGCTGGGAGGACACAAATATGACATTTTAGAACTCGCTCCACATCAAACAAACGAGACTTTATTAATTAGCCCTAACTGTTCTGGATTCTCTTTACAATTAAAAAATACTCAACAATTTGAAAATACTCCAATTGATTTTTATGTAGTCCACGCTGCTCACTCCTGTTACTGGTTAGGATTCTAAATAACCACTACAGCTGCTTTTAGCAGCTGTAGTCAATATTCTTCAGAATGCAAATATTTCGATAACGGATGATCTAAATTTAACTCTCCATTACGCTTGTCATAGGCACCGGCAATAGTTCCTTGATCTATAAGATAAATACGATCCAAACAACTATGAACAAATTGCATATCATGGGTTGTTACACCAACAGTGAACTTCTGATCACGTAGTGTTTCTAAAAGATGCCTGAATGATGTGGTAGCAAAAGGATCTAAAGCTGATGTTGGTTCATCAAAAAGCAGCGTACGCTTATCCATGCACAGAGAACGTACAATTGCTACACGTTGTTTTTGGCCTCCAGATAGTTGATCAGGATAACTCTCAGCAACTTCTGCTATCCCAAGAAAATTTAAAAGCTCAAACGCCTTGTCTCTAGCCTCTTGACTACTGCGACCTTTTATATGAATTTGCGGATGTGTGCAGTTTCCTAAGACTGTCATATGAGAAAATAACTCGGGTTGTTGAAAAACCAAAGCTGGCGTCTCGCCTTGAATAACAATGTCTCCTTGTATAGGCTTAACTAGCCCCGCAAGAGCACGTAAAATTGTGGTTTTCCCTGAACCACTTTTACCAACAAACAGTGTAATATGTCCCTCTTCTAAAGAAAAAGTTACGTCATATAAAACCTTCTTCTGATTAACAGAATAAGCTAGATTTTCCACCTTAATTGTCATAACTCCTCCTTTTCTCTGACAACCTAGCAACACAAGAAAATGCTGTTGTCATCAAGAAATACAGCCCAGCACAAACAAGGTACATTTCCATAGGATTCAACTCCCTGGAAACAATGTCTTTAGTTACTTTAGTTAATTCAGGAACCCCCACTACCATCAAAATACTACTTTCCTTAATTAAAGAGACAAACTCATTTGTTAGTGATGGCAATATATTTTTAATGACCTGGGGATAAATAATATAAATAAAAATTTGATGCTTTTTATACCCTAAAACAATGGCAGATTCCCATTGTCCGATAGAAAGAGAATTGATTCCTCCACGAATATTTTCTGCAAGATAGGCAGCGGAATTCATACTTAAAGCAATAATACCTGCAACTAAAGGTGTTGGTTCTATAGGAACAACTCCAGGCAAGCCAAAATATACAATTAAAATTTGAATAAATAAAGGGGTTCCACGAATGATAGTGACATAACTATTAGCTAGAAATTTAGTTAACCGTGAGGGAAAATATAAAGAAGTTACTGTTCCAATTAATAACCCCAAAATAGAACCGCAACAAATTCCTATACCACTAATAAATAGTGTGTATCCGCACCCTCGCAACAATAATTTTGTTGTAAGTAGCCAATGATCCATTCTGACCTCTTGTGCATATTTATTTACAATAAAAGCATATTTATGCAATTAATCCAAGAAAACTTGTAATAGGTTTGCAATAGCATCCACTAAAAGTAAAAGACGCTGTTCTTCAACAGGGGTCACAAAGACAGTATCATCTCCTGCTAAAGTTCCAAGAACCTCATCTTTAAGCTCTTCATCTATCAATCCCGCGATCCAAGAAGCAGAACCAGGTACCGTACGGATCACGATAAGATAGGTGTTATGACGAATAGAAACAACTAAACGAGGGGCATGAATGTTATCCTTCGAGGGTGGTAGAGAATAACTTGGCCCATGATGACCAGGAATCTTGACAGCATGAATTTTTCGTAACCATCGAGATACGGAAGACTGTGTAGTAGTGAATCCTTGAGCAGATAGTTTCTCGCACAACTCTTCCTGAGTTGCCGCTCCTTCAAGACGTAAAATTTCTTTTAAAGTTTCCTCTATAGTTAATTTTTTTTTCATAGAACCCCTGTGTAACTTTTACTTGCTCATATTGAGAAGTCACCCATACTATGGAAGGTAACTTTTTCTTTGTTTGGTTTATTATGCTCACCCTAGGCTTAGAAAGCTCTTGTGATGAGACTGCTTGTGCTATAGTTAATGATGATAAGCAGATATTAGCAAATATTATTGCATCTCAAGATATCCATACATCGTATGGTGGCGTCGTCCCCGAACTTGCCTCAAGAGCGCATCTGGATACTTTCCCAAAAGTCATAAATAAAGCTCTAGAACAAGCAAATCTTTCGATTAAGGATGTAGATCTGATCGCAGTAACACAAACCCCAGGATTGATAGGCTCTCTATCAATAGGAGTACATTTTGCTAAAGGGCTTGCTATAAGCACAAGGAAACCTCTGATTGGAGTTAATCATGTCGAAGCTCACTTATATGCTGCTTATATGGCAGCGCAAGACGTCTTGTTCCCTGCCCTTGGTCTTGTGGCTTCTGGAGCTCATACTGCAGCATTTCTTGTTGAAAACCCTACATCATACAAGCTCATAGGGAAAAGTCGAGATGATGCTATGGGAGAAACTTTTGATAAAGTGGGGCGCTTTTTAGGGTTGCCCTATCCTGCAGGACCGTTAGTTGAAAAACTTGCCCTAGAAGGTTCTGAGAATGCTTATTCCTTTAGTCCTGCTAAAGTTCCTAATTATGATTTCTCTTTCAGTGGTCTTAAAACTGCAGTCCTATACGCAATTAAAGGAAATAACACGAACCCACGCTCTCCTGTTCCAGAGATATCTCAAGAAAAGCAAAAAGACATCGCAGCTTCATTTCAGAAAGCTGCGTGCACTACTATTGCACAAAAACTTCCTACTATTATAAAAGAATTTTCGTGTCAGTCTGTACTTGTTGGAGGTGGCGTAGCCATTAATAATTACTTTCGATCAGCAATAAAAGCTACGTGTAATTTACCCCTATACTTCCCTCCTGCCAAGCTATGCTCTGATAATGCGGCTATGATTGCAGGTCTAGGAATAGAATCTTTTAAAAAAAACTCGAGTATTTCGGACATTCATTTATGCGCAAGATATCAGTGGGAATCTGTCTCGCCCTCGTTTGTGTTTTCTCTCTAGGACTCCAAAGTTGTAAAAAGTACAATCGTCTTTATATGCCAAAAGGTGAACTCGCTATTAATATACGAGATGAGCCTCGTTCTCTAGATCCAAGACAAGTACGACTACTTTCAGAAATCAGTCTTGTTAAGCATATCTATGAGGGGTTAGTAGAAGAAAATACTACTTCAGGGATTATAGAGCCTGCTCTTGCAGCAAACTACTCTGTCTCTGAAGACGGTCTAACCTATACTTTTAAATTGAAACAAGCTTTTTGGAGCAACGGCGATCCTATCACAGCTGAAGACTTTTTAGCTTCTTGGAAACAGATGGCTAATCAAGAGGTCTCCGGAATCTATGCTTTTGCTTTTAATCCGATTAAAAATGTAAGAAAAATTCAAGAGAAAGAACTCTCTATAGATCACTTTGGAGTGAGTGCCCCAAATGAATCTACGCTTATTGTTACCTTAGAATCTCCAACCTCACATTTCTTAAAACTTCTAGCTCTTCCTGTCTTTTTTCCTGTTCATAAATCTCAAAGAACCCTTCCTTTGAAAGAAAGTTTGCCTATAACAAGCGGTGCTTTCTATCCAAAAAAAATCAAACAAAAACAGTGGATAAAACTCTCAAAAAATCCTTATTACTATAATCAAAAGCAAGTTGAAACCCAAACAATTACTATCCACTTCATCCCTGATGCAAATACAGCGGCAAAATTATTTAACCAAGGCAAACTTAACTGGCAAGGACCTCCTTGGGGAGAGCGAATTCCCCAAGAAACTCTATCTAGTTTAGAGTCTAGGGGACATCTGCACTCTTTTGATGTTGCTGGAACTTCATGGCTTACTTTCAATATCCATAAGTTCCCTCTCAATAATATGAAACTTAGGGAGGCATTAGCATATGCATTAGACAAAGAGTCGCTTGTTTCTACTATATTTTTAGGTCGTGTAAAGACTGCCAATCATCTTTTGCCCACAAATATTCATAGTTATCCTGAACAACAGGAACAAGAAATATCCTACCGCAAAGTTTATGCTAGAAAACTTTTTACAGAGGCTCTTGAAGAACTCCATATCACTGCTAAAGACTTAGAACATCTAAATCTTATTTTCCCGGTATCTTCACCTACAAGTTCCCTCTTAGTCCAACTTATCCGAGAACAGTGGAAAGAAAGTCTAGGATTTACTATTCCCATTATAGGCAAAGAATTTGCTCTGCTTCAATCAGACTTGTCCTCAGGAAACTTTTCTTTAGCCACAGGGGGATGGTTTGCAGATTTCTCTGATCCTATGGCATTTCTTACAATTTTTGCTTATCCATCAGGAGTGCCTCCCTACGCAACTAACCATAAAGGCTTCCTTGAGCTTCTCCAAAACATAGAGCAAGAAAAAGATCCCAATAAGCGTTCCAACTTGGTATCCCAAGCCTCGTTTTATTTAGAAACATCTCATATTATTGAACCTATTTATCATGATGCTTTTCAATTCGCTATGAATAAAAAACTTTCTAATCTAGGAGTCTCGCCAACAGGAGTGGTAGATTTCCGTTATGCTAAAGAAAACTAACTTTTCCTTAGATTGATCAAGAACTGAATCTTATATTAAGTGGGTGTCATTATGACACCCTTGATTCCCTAACTTTATCTTCTAAAGTTATACTTTCTTGGTTTCCTTCAAAATGCTCCGAATCTCCATCTTCTAAAGGAACTTTAGTCATAAATATGAAAAAAGTGCGCTATCCTTTTGATCGAATAAAAGCCCATCTGATGGCAGATCAAAACATAATGCGTGACATAATGCGTGATGTATTCTGAAGGATTGGTCAAATAGCGCTCTTAAAACAGAGAAATAAAGATCAAACTTTGCCCTTATTTATACCATTATGTCATTCTAATATTCGAATTGCTTTGAATAAAAATATTCAAAACTTTAAAAATCCTAGTCTCTTGAATCGAAGGACATCTGATTTTCGTTTTTTAGAGAAAGTATTGAGCTTTGTTATAACTTAATTATTTTTGTGAAAATGTTTTTACGATGGGTTTCATTATTTTTATTGATCACTAGTCTTACTGGATGCCTTCCCTACTCTGCAAAACACAAACAATCTTTAACTATTGCAATTCACGATGATCCTATAGCTTTCTCTCCTGAACAAGCAAAACGATCAATGGATCTATCAATTGCAAAATTGCTTTTTGATGGTCTAACTAGAGAAACTCCTACCGGCTCTAATGGTTTAGAGCTTGCAATTGCTAGTCGATATACAGTTACCGAAGATTTTTCGTCTTATACATTCTATATTAAAGACAGCGCCTTATGGAGTGATGGAACACCCATTACTTCTGAAGATATTCGGAATGCTTGGGAGTATTCCCAAGAGCACTCTCCTCATACAAAAGTTTTTGAAGGTCTCCACTTTTATACCCCTTCTGTAAATGCAATCAATATTGTTTTAGAATCACCAAACGCAGATTTTCCAAAGCTTCTTACCTTTCCTGCTTTTGCTATTTTTAAACCCCGCAACTCCAAAATCTTCAGTGGCCCTTATACTCTTATAGAATACTCACCAGGCAATAGCCTTTTTTTAAAGAAAAATCCTAACTATTATGATTATCATTACGTCTCAATAAATTCGATCACACTATTAATTATTCCTGATATCTATACAGCAATTCATCTTCTAAATAGAGGAAAAATTGATTGGGTAGGACAACCTTGGCATCAAGGTATTCCATGGGAGCTTCATCGACAAACTCAATATTATTATCATAGCTATCCTGTAGAAGGAGCTTTCTGGCTCACCCTAAACACGAAATCCCCACATCTAAAGAATCTTCAAAACAGACATCGATTGGCAACTTCTATTGATAAACGTTCTTTAATTCAAGAAGCTCTTCAAGGGAGCCAAGAACCTGCAGAAACACTTTCTCGAGGAATGCCACAACCCAATCAGTATAACAAAGAAAAGCCATTAACACCTCCAGAAAAACTAGTGTTGACGTATCCTTCAGATATTTTCAGATGCCAACGAATTGCAGAAATTCTGAAAGAACAATGGAAAGCTGCCGGCATAGATTTAATATTAGAAGGTCTGGAATACCATCTTTTTGTTAACAAACGAAAAGTTCAAGATTATGTTATAGCAACGCAAACAGGTGTAGCCTATTATCCTGGAGCTAACTTAATGCCTGAAGAACACAAACTCTTACATAATTTTGAAATTATTCCTCTCTACTATATGAGCTATGACTACCTGACCCAATGTTCTATAGAGGGATTAATTTATAATGCATCTGGAGCTGTGGATCTCAAATACACCTATCTCCCTTAACACCGAGAGAATAGGATCATTAACCAATATTTTTTTGTTGAAGAAGGGTTTCTTTGCGGGTATACTAAGTCTCTCTATAAGAACGCTTTGATCAGAAATTGCTTCTATTTTAATTCATATATGGAGCAAAACAAAGAAGAAATATCCCAAGAGAAATACCCATGTGGTATTTTTATCTAGAAAAACAAAAGAGACCTATTCCTTGTTTAGTGAATATTGCAAACTAAGAATTATAATTTCAAGTTCTTCACTAATTTCAATCCCTATAAACTTAGATTAAGCCTTAAATTGAGAAACTCACATGAAGATATATAGACTTAAATACATCTTAAAAAGTCTTATTGCTATTCCTTGGTTACTCCTCTCTCTGTTAAGTTGCTCAAGACAAGGTAATGACCTTACGAAGAACACTCTAATCATTGCAATGAGCCATGATCCTGCGACTCTAGATCCTCGCAATACCTATTTGAGCAGGGATGCTTCCCTAGCAAAAGCTCTATATGAGGGATTAACAAGAATAACACATAAAGGGGTCGAGCTTGCTCTTGCAGAAAGTTATACTCTGTCTGAAGATAATACAGTCTATACTTTCAAACTAAGGCCCTCTTTATGGAGCGACGGAACCCCTCTTACTGCTTATGACTTTCAAGAGTCTTGGAGACAAATGCAGTTCAAAGAATTTTCATGTTCAAGACCTATACTACTTAGTGTAATTAAGAATTCTTCAGCGATTGTTAGCGGGGAACGAACTATGGAGGCTTTAGGTATACATGCACGAGATGATCTTACCCTAGAGATCTTACTCGAACATCCCTGTCCACACTTTCTAGAACTCCTTGCTCATCCAGCATTTTCTCCTGTACATAAGTCTCTTAGAGACTACAATATCACAAAATACAGAGACAAATATATTTCAAATGGTCCCTTTATCTTAAAAAAATATGAACACCAAAACTACTTAAGTTTAGAAAAAAATCCCCTTTATTATGATCACCAATCAGTCCACTTGGATTCTATAACTCTAAAAATCATACCTGATCCTTCCACTGCAATTAAACTATTTAAAAATAAATCTATAGATTGGATTGGTTCGCCATGGAGCTCTGCTATCTCAAATGAAGTTCAACAAGCTCTTCCTAAAGAAAAGGTTCATTTTTATCCTGTATCAAGCACAACTCTTCTTATTTATAACTTAGAAAAACCCCCAACACAAAATAAAGCACTGCGTAAAGCTATTGCCTATGCTATTGATAGAACAGCCATTTTAAGACTAGTAAGTCCATGCGAAGCCGCCTTTACTCTAGTTCCTCCAAACCTTTCACAACTTAATATTCAAGAAAATATTTCAATGGAGGAACGTCATAACAAAGCTCGAGCCTATTTTAAAGAAGCAAAACAAACAATCTCTGATGAAGAACTTTCTCAATTAAACATTCTTTATCCTATAGAATCATTTAACTTCTGTATCGCAATTCAAGAAATTCAAAGGCAGCTTAAAGAAGTCCTAGGACTGAAAATTAAAATCCAAGGAATAGAATATCACTGCTTTTTAAAAAAACGGCGCCAAGGAGACTTCTTTATGGCTTCTGCAGGATGGATAGCAGAATATTTAAGTCCTATGTCTTTTTTGCGAATTCTAGGCAATCCTAGAGATCTTACAAAATGGAAAAACCATGATTATGAACAGACTCTAGCTAACCTAAATTATGCTGTTACTTATCAAGACCACTTAAAAAGTAAAGATTACTTAAAAAGTGCGGAAACCATGATAGAAGAAGAAACCCCTATTATTCCTCTATATCATAGTAAATACGTTTATGCGATAAACCCCAAAATTCAAAATACATTTGGTTCTCTTTTAGGTCATATGGATCTTAAAAATGTAGAAGTGGTAAATTAATTTTATGAGATAAAAATTTATAAATTTTTTACTTTAAATTGAAGGTCGCTCAAAAAACGAAATCATCTCTAATTAAAGAACTCATTATTCTAAACAAATAAGAAGTAAAAGTCGTTAATTTCAACATATTTTTTATATTGAAAATGACTAAAAATCAAAGTATAATCACCTAAATCTTTTGTCACTGACAATTACTTTTCAGTGGAAATGCTTAATGGGGTTTTCTCTCGTGTTTTCATACATAAAAAACCGACTTCTTTTTAATCTGCTTTCCTTATGGATTGTTCTAACACTTACATTCTTGGTTATGAAAACTATTCCTGGAGATCCTTTCAATGATGAAGGCTGTAATGTTCTATCAGAAGAGGTCTTACAAACTTTAAAAGCTCGCTATGGTTTAGATAAACCCCTCTATAAACAATACA
This sequence comes from Chlamydia serpentis, assembly GCF_900239945.1. Taxonomy (NCBI): domain Bacteria; kingdom Pseudomonadati; phylum Chlamydiota; class Chlamydiia; order Chlamydiales; family Chlamydiaceae; genus Chlamydia; species Chlamydia serpentis. Next base: position 220,421 of record NZ_LT993738.1, read on the forward strand.
TACAGTATCTCTATTCATTAGCAAAGCTAGACTTCGGGAACTCGCTAGTTTATAAAGACCGTAAGGTTGTTAGTATTATCGCTACGGGATTCCCTATATCTGCAATCCTAGGACTACAAAGCCTTCTAATCTCAATAGGAGGAGGAATTGTTCTTGGCACTGTTGCTGCATTAAAAAAAAAGAAGCCAAGACGCTATATTTTAGGAGCCTCTATAATACAAATCTCGATTCCAGCATTTATATTCGCTACACTTCTACAATACCTCTTTGCTGTCAAAATTCCTCTTCTTCCTATTGCTTGTTGGGGAAATTTCAGTCATACAATACTCCCTACTTTGGCACTTGCTGTAACTCCTATGGCATTCATTATACAGCTGACATATTCCTCAGTCGCATCAGCCTTAAAGAAAGACTATGTTCTACTTGCCTACGCAAAAGGATTATCCCCACTTAAAGTTATTCTAAAACATATTTTACCTTATGCAATCTTCCCAACAATTTCCTATTCTGCATTCTTAATTACTACAATCATTACAGGAACTTTTGCTATCGAAAATATCTTCTGTATTCCTGGGTTGGGAAAATGGTTTATCTCTAGTATTAAACAACGAGATTACCCGGTAGCGCTTGGCCTTTCAGTATTTTATGGGACTCTGTTTATGCTTTCTTCCTTACTTTCTGATTTGCTTCAAGCTTTTATAGATCCTGAGATTCGTTATGCCTATAGGAAGGAAAAAAATAAGACGATCAAAGCAATCCAAATAGAAGAATCGTAATTTTATGAAAAACGTATCTTCACTTAGATCACCTAGTGTTTGGAAATCTATAATCCAAAATAAAATGCTTATTTTAGGTCTAACTATTTTGAGCATCCTAATTTCTGGGTGTATAATTTTACCATTCTTCTATCAAGACTATGAACAAACATCTTTAAAAAATATCCTTCTTTCTCCTTCCCTATCTTTCCCTTTCGGGACAGACTCTCTAGGAAGATGCATGCTTGCCCGGACTCTAAAAGGCTTACAACTCTCCTTGCTCGTCGCAATGATTGCTACCCTGATTGATCTTTTTATGGGACTTTTGTGGGCTACAATTGCTGTATCTGGAGGGAAAAAAATAAATTTCTTAATGATGCGAACAACAGAGATTCTTTTTTCTCTACCCAGAATTCCTATTGTTATTCTTCTTCTAGTAATTTTCCATCATGGACTTCTTCCTCTAATTCTTGCCATGACGATTACAGGATGGATTCCTATATCCCGAATTATTTATGGCCAATTTCTACTTTTAAAAAATAAGCCTTTTGTCCTATCTGCAAAAGCTATGAATGCCTCTACATTCCATATTTTAAAGAAGCATCTTTTGCCTAATACTTTAGCTCCGATCATATCCACACTAATATTTACTATTCCTGGAGCCATTTATACTGAAGCCTTCATTAGTTTTCTTGGCTTGGGGATACAACCTCCTCAAGCAAGTCTTGGGACTTTAGTTAAAGAGGGAATCAATGCTATAGATTACTACCCCTGGCTCTTTTTCTTTCCATCTCTAATTATGATCACCCTATCTATAAGTTTTAATCTGATTGGAGAAGGTGCTAAAGCTCTATGTCTTGAAGAGGGATCTTATGGATAGTCTACTACTAAATATTAAAAATTTGACAATAGATTCTAAGAATCCTGCCAAGACGCTTGTCGAAAATTTATCCTTAAAACTTAGAGAACATCGCAATCTTGCTTTAGTTGGAGAAAGTGGATCGGGGAAAACTACAATTACCAAAGCTATCCTAGGTTTCCTGCCAGAGAACTGCTTTGTTAAAAGTGGTAGCATCTCATTTGAAGACATAGATATTAATCGACTCTCTCCTAAGGAACTTTATAAAATCCGTGGAAAGAAGATTGCTACCATATTACAAAATGCTATGGGATCTCTGACCCCCTCAATGCGTATAGGAACGCAGATTATCGAAACCCTAAGACAACATCATAAGATAAATAAAAACGAAGCTTATCAAAAAGCTATGAAACTTTTAACTGATGTAAGAATCCCTAATCCTCTCCACAGCTTTTCACAATACCCTTTTGAACTCAGCGGTGGTATGCGCCAACGTGTTGTTATAGCCATAGCCCTTGCAAGTAATCCAAAGCTTATTCTTGCTGATGAACCTACAACAGCTCTAGATTCTATGTCGCAAGCTCAAGTCTTGAGAATCCTGCATAATATTCAAAAACAACGCAAGTCTACGATTCTCCTTGTAACTCATAATCTCTCCCTCGTCAAAGAGCTCTGTGATGATGTTTGCATTATTAAAAACGGTAAACTTATAGAAACGGGACCGGTAGAAAAAATCTTCTCGAATCCTAAAGACCCCTATACTCTACAACTTCTTAATGCTGTTACTAAAATCCCTGTTAAAGAAAGTAGTTCTCCTATTCTGAAAAATAAATTCCAGCCTTTAGTGACTTTTAAAGGTGATTTATGACTACTTTACTTAGTATAGAAGACCTGTCTGTAACTATTCGAGGTAAGAAAATACTAAATCAGATTAACCTTCAACTAATGAAAGGGAGCTGTTTAACTATTGTAGGACCTAGCGGCTCTGGAAAATCTTCCTTAGCTTTGACTGTTTTGAACCTCCTAAAACGAAATACAGGCACAATAACTTTCAATATTGATACCAATCTTCCTAGAGCACGTAAACTGCAAGTGATCTGGCAAGATATTGACTGTAGTTTAAATCCCTGTATGTCTATTAAAACGATTATTGCGGAACCTCTAAATATCATTGGCAATTATTCTAAAACTGAACAAGAAAAAGAAATTTATAATGTTCTAGATCTTGTGAACCTTCCCAAGTCTATTCTCAATCTTAAGCCCTATAAGCTGAGTGGAGGGCAAAAACAACGAGTAGTCATTGCAAAAGCTCTTGTATCTAAACCCGAGCTTCTGATTTGTGATGAACCCCTATCTTCACTAGATACTCTTAACCAATCCCTAATCCTAGATCTTTTCCAAACAATAAAAAAAGAGTATCGAAATACCCTACTCTTCATTACCCATGACATGTCGGCAGCCTACTATATTGCTGATACTATTGCTGTTATGGACCAAGGAAATCTTGTCGAATATGGATCCAGAGAAAAAATTTTTTCTACTCCTCAACATATCATTACACAAGAGCTTCTTGATGCTATTCCCTCATTTTCTTTGATTTCTAAAGAAATTCAATCTTCAAACACATATGAACTAGAAGCTGTATCAAAGTAAATGATTCTAAAAATAAGTCCCCCTTATAAAAAAGGATTGCTATTGATATTTTTAATCTCTCCTATGAGGAAAGATAAGGATTCATAAGAAAAAGTTTTATGTGAAGCAACTTCTTTTCCCCGACTAAAAGATTTAAAAACATCATCCATCGAAACAAACAAGTATCCATTGAATGATGTCTGATTTTAAAAAATCTTTAATAAACTCGGAATTATATTTATGATTTTTAATATATTTTAATAAGAAAAATTCTGTTTTCATAGTTATTGATTATAATAATACTATTGCTTAAAATGTTTGCTATATAATTAGAAAACATGTTAATTTATGGAAACATACTCCTTTTCTTCAGGAATGCATAAGAGCTCGGCTCTAACTATTCTAGAAAAATTAGAATCATATTTTTTCTTAGGTGGTCAACGCACCCAAATTATAGTTTTAACATCGGATCATTTTAAAGTAGCGATAAAAAAAGAAGCTACAGTTTCTACTATAAACAAGATCTTAAAGATCCTCTCATTTATTCTATTACCCATAGTCTTGATTGCTTTAGCAATACGCTTTTTCTTACGCGCGTCACTACTTTCTTCAACAAAATGTCTCTTTATACCGACACCAATCTCTAAAGAGGAAGAGTTTATCCTTGCAGCCAACCCAGAAGCAGTTAAACAAGCAGCAATAAATGCACCCGCTGTTTTTTGCATGCCCAAAAAATACCGAAAAATAAAAATTGAACTTTTTGAAACAAGAGTCCCAGAAATTACTTTTGCTGTAGATCTCGATATATTAGAAAAAGACATCTCATTAAAAGAGTTTCGGCTGCCCACTAAATGTATTGATTCTCCCTTGCTAGAGTTTGGAACTGCTGAAGAACAAGCACTAATTAAATCTATTCAAGCGCAGGAAAAAGATAATACATATGTCAGTGAAAAAGGTAAAAATCAGTTGCTTCGTTTGATGTTAGAACAGATCTTTGTTCATGGAGTAGACAAAGAAGCTTCAAAAATATCCAGCCTTGGTAGAACCACTTGGTTTCCTTCAGCTAATCCCCCCTTCACACTTTACGAAGAACAAAGGACTATGCCTAATTCTATCTGGTATCATATCTTTTTCCTTTCTAATAGTTTTTCTAGAAAAGAACAACTCGGCTACTGCATTTTAAAACAACTGGAAAAGCTGGGAATGTCTGGTAAAATACATAATATTTATCCTACTACTCCCCCCACGATAGCGTGGGAAAAAACTTGTACAAGTATATTGTTAGACAAGGAGTTTATGAATTAACAAAGTACTCTATCACTAAGTGTTGTGTTTTTTTCTAAGATAAACGCCTCTTGTCTATTGCTAAAGTTCTTTATAGTATGTACAGAATTACGTATACTTCTTCTCGCTAGACGTGGAGCTCTCCTATAAAACTTCTTCCATCCTATCATTAAAAAAAAAAATAAGATAAAATGTGCTTAGAGAGCTAACGACATATTACAAATACTTAGCCATAAGTGATTTATTGCTCTCGATAAACCATTGTCATCCTAGCAAACCCTTGATCTGTAAATCATTGACAGAAGAAGCACTCCATGCTACGAGACAATTAATAGTGATGCAACTGGAGTATCATTGCTAATGGATATTTCCCATATCCTGGAAGACCTTGCCTATGATGAAGGTATACTTCCAAGGGAAGCTATAGAAGCGGCTATTGTTAAACAAATGCAAATTACGCCTTACCTACTTGATATTTTACAGGATGCTACACAACGGGTTCCTGAAATTGTGAACGACGGTAGCTACCAGGGTCATCTCTATGCAATGTATCTCTTAGCACAGTTTCGTGAAAGTCGCGCTCTACCTCTAATAATCAAACTCTTTGCATTTGAAGATGATACTCCCCACGCTATTGCAGGTGATGTTCTTACTGAAGATCTTCCTAGAATCTTAGCCAGCGTTTGCGATGACGAATCACTAATTAAAGAATTGATAGAAACTCCAAAAATTAACCCTTATGTTAAAGCAGCAGCAATCTCAGGGCTTGTGACACTTGTAGGATCTGGAAAAACCTCTCGAGATAAAACTATTCGTTATTTTGCAGAACTTCTAAACTATAGACTAGAAAAGTATCCCTCTTTTGCTTGGGATAACCTCATTGCAGGCATTTGCACCCTCTATCCCGGTGAGCTCTTCTACCCTATCAGCAAAGCCTTCGATGCAGGACTTGTTGATCTATCTTTCATTAGCATGGAAGACGTAGAAAACATTATTCATGAAGAAACCATAGAGTCTTGTATCACTACTCTTTGTTCTTCCACAGAACTTATCAATGATACACTAGAAGAAATGGAAAAATGGTTAGAAGACTTCCCCATAGAACCGTAATATCTCTATAAATTTTCTAGCAACCACATACCGAGGTCCTAAGTGAACAAAAAAAAACGCTTCTTATCCCTCTTATTTCTAACAGCAGTACTTTTAGGCATTTGGTTTTCTCCTCACCCTGCATCTATAAGTGCTAATGCTTGGCAACTCTTTGCTATATTCACAACGACGATTATGGGAATCATTTTCCAGCCTGTCCCAATGGGAGCTATCGCTATCATTGGAATTTCAACATTGTTGCTGACACAAACTTTAACCTTAGAACAAGGATTATCTGGTTTTCATAATCCGATAGCTTGGTTAGTCTTTCTCTCTTTTTCTATAGCTAAAGGAATTATAAAAACAGGGCTTGGAGAACGTGTGGCTTATTTCTTTGTGAGTGCCTTAGGGAAAAGCCCCTTAGGACTAAGCTATGGACTGGTAATTACAGATTTTTTCTTGGCACCAGCCATTCCTAGTGTTACAGCACGTGCAGGAGGCATTCTCTATCCTGTAGTTACAAGCCTTTCCGACTCTTTTGGGAGCTCAGCAGAAAAGGGAACCCAAGACCTTATTGGCTCTTTTCTAATCAAAGTGGCCTATCAAAGCTCTGTAATTACCAGTGCCATGTTTCTGACTGCAATGGCAGGAAATCCACTTGTTGCTGCCCTAGCAGGCCACGTAGGAATTTCTTTAACTTGGGTTTTATGGGCAAAAGCCGCAATTATTCCAGGACTCATTAGCTTATTCCTCATGCCAATCATACTTTATAAGTTTTATCCTCCGAAAATCACATCCTGCGAAGAAGCTATTCGCTCAGCAAAACTAAGACTTAAAGAAATGGGGCCACTAAAAAAAGAAGAGAAGACCATATTAATGATCTTTATTCTTCTTGTCGTTCTCTGGACTTTTGGAGACTTATTGAGAATCTCGGCAACAACAGCAGCTCTTATAGGGCTCTCCCTACTTATTCTTACCAATATCTTAGATTGGCAAAAAGATGTCATAGCAAATACCACCGCATGGGAAACCTTTATCTGGTTTGGAGCACTTATCATGATGGCATCTTTTTTAAATCAGCTTGGATTTATCCCTCTGGTTGGAGACTCTGCAGCAGCCCTTGTTAGTGGTCTTTCTTGGAAAGTTGGCTTCCCATTTCTTTTCCTTATTTATTTCTATTCTCACTATCTCTTCGCTAGCAATACAGCACATATTGGAGCTATGTATCCCATATTTTTAGCGGTATCTATATCGTTAGGAACGAATCCTATATTTGCAGCACTTACCCTGGCTTTTGCAAGTAATCTCTTTGGAGGACTAACTCACTACGGCTCAGGACCTGCACCTCTATATTTTGGCTCACATCTTGTTACAGTCCAAGAATGGTGGCGATCAGGATTTGCTCTCAGTATTGCTAATCTCATTATCTGGATAGGAATCGGTAGTCTCTGGTGGAAACTCCTTGGGCTAATTTAAGAGCTCAGTCTTTTACATAGAAAATATTCGTCATTGAGTTTATTATCCTAGTATTTGGAAGGTTTAATAATTACTAGGTTGACTACTTAGAAATGCCTTTGTTTTGAGCTCTTTTTTCTGCGAACTACAAAGCAATAAGCGAAAGTCTAATCTAGACTAGAATCTCATAAGGAATTCATAGTTTGAATAATTTCACAAAAAAGCTCTTTTCAAAGATTCCGTGTTCTTGTACGCAAGAAAAATCCCATTGACTTTAGCTTTCGAATTATGTCAAAAAATAAAATTAAGTGTAGCCTTATACCTATGTCTTCTTCCTACGTTGACCTTGATACTATTATTAGTTCCTATTCTCCTCCTTTACCAAGGGAATTACAAAAGGCCCCTTCTTTAGTTGCCTCTCCAGATACTTTGCAATCTAAACAAGTTAATGCAGAAATTAAAAGCCTATTTCCACAAACGTACCACCTTCCCTATTTAAAATTTACTTTAGGAAATCTAGAAATTGCTAGCCCGCTGAAAGTAGGCGTTATGTTCTCAGGAGGCCCTGCTCCAGGAGGACACAATGTCATTCAAGGACTTTTTAACAGTTTAAAAAGTCTGCATCCAGATTCTTCTCTTTATGGATTTATAAACAATGGAGAGGGCCTTACACAAAATAATAGCATACCCATTACTGAAGCATTTCTTTGTAAATTTCGTAATTCAGGAGGCTTTAACTGTCTAGGCACCGGAAGAAAAAATATTGTAACCCCAGAAGGGAAAAAACTGTCTCTACAAACGATAGAGGCTCTTGATCTTGATGGTCTTGTAATTATTGGTGGTGATGGCTCGAATACAGCAACAGCAATTCTTGCAGAGTACTGTGCCCAACGACGGCCAAAAACTTCTATTGTTGGAGTCCCTAAAACGATAGATGGCGATTTGCAACACACCTATCTAGATCTTACATTCGGGTTTGACACTGCAACCAAATTCTATTCTTCAATAATTAGCAATATCTCAAGAGACGCCCTCTCTTGTAAAGCTCATTACCACTTCATTAAGCTTATGGGACGCTCTGCATCCCACATTGCATTGGAATGTGCTCTTCAAACTCATCCCAATATTGCTCTTATTGGCGAAGAATTTGCTGAAAAAAATTTACCACTACGAACTATAATACATAAAATCTGCTCTATAATTGCTGACAGAGCCGCTATGGAAAAATATTATGGCGTTGTTCTAATTCCTGAAGGTATTATTGAGTTCATTCCAGAAATTGCAAACCTAGTTAAAGAGATAGAACACCTATCACAATATCAAGATAAAATTGCCCATCTATCTCCAGAATCTCAACGTCTATTAAACAGCTTCCCTAATCCTATTATCCAACAACTCCTTAATGACCGCGATGCTCACGGTAATGTCTATGTTTCTAAAATTAGCGTCGATAAACTAATAATTCATTTAGTAAAAAACCACCTTAGGCAATACTTCCCTAAGGTTCCTTTCAATGCAATCTCCCATTTTTTAGGATATGAAGGGCGATCAGGCTTACCAACAAAATTCGATAATGACTATGGTTATACTTTAGGATACGGTGCTGGAATTCTAATTCGCAACCGATGTAATGGGTATCTTTCTACTATAGAATCCTTAACATGTCCTTTCGCGAAGTGGAAATTAAGAGCAATTCCTATAGTACAAATGTTTACAGTACAACGTCAAGAAAATGGAGCTCTACGACCAAAAATTAAAAAACACCTTATCGACATAGGAAGTAATGCGTTTCGTAAATTTAAGCTCTATAGAAAAATCTGGGCCCTAGAAGATTCCTATCGATTCTTAGGCCCTTTACAAATAGAAACTCCTCCTGAAACCTACTCAGATAATTTTCCACCGTTAACTCTTCTTCTTAACCATAATTTTCGGAAATCTCAATACCTAGGATGTACAGAGATTCCTAATACAGCTTAACGGCTGAACCATCTCCGCTAACTATCAATAAATAAAAATAGCATTAGAGGGCGTAAGTTAATTCCCTGTAAAAACAGCTCTTTGACAGCTTTCCTTTTTCTATATAGAGAAAAGGATCTTTAAAATTTAGAGACTTAGTATAAAGCCTTCTTGATTTAGAAAGAATCCCGATGATTATAAAATACATTTTGCAAAAAAATAAGTAATTCTATAAAATGTTTTCCCCTAAATTAGGATCCATGTGAAATATTATACCTTTTCTTTAGAATTACAAAAAAAGCCACTCCTCTATCTTATGCAAAAACTAGATTCTTATTTTTGCTTCGGAGGAAAACGTATACGAGTGATTTCAATGACGTCAAGCGGTATGGGTCTTGCTTTCAATGAAGAAGTCCATGTTTCTACCGTAATAAAGGTTTTAAAAATTTTCTCCTTCTTACTCGTTCCTATTGTTTTACTTGCTCTAGCTCTTCGCTATATCCTGCATAAAATTTTTGAAGGCAAGGAGCCTAAACCTTTGGAACGCTTTATTTATCTTAAATCCCTTCCTCCGGAAAGTACGCAGGATACCATTTCTAAACATCCTGATTTTCTTCAAAATGCAGTTAGAGAAGTTCCTGCTTCCTTTTTCGCTCTTCCTGAAAAATACCAAATGATAAATTTTGAAAAGAATGAGACAGGAGGCTTTTCTAAAATTACCTTTGCAATTGACTTCGAACAAATTATAGAAGATCTTGATATGACTTTGCTATCCTATCCCTTGGAAGAACTTAAGAAGGGTAGAGAAGCGATATCAAAAACTAAAACTAAAGAAATTGAATTAATAGATGTTCTTATACAACAAGAATGCAACTCCGTTCTAATAAGTAATGAAGCAAAAAAACAACTCGTTAAATTCATGTTAGAAGGTCTCTTTATTTCGTGTCTTAGCACGAATAATGAAGAAAATGGAAGAATACTTCCCCGCTCATTTTTGCCTGCGCATGACGAAAGTGTTGGTCTTGATGTTCCTTCAATTTGGAATAGCATTTTTTTTAATAAAAATAATTCTATAGGACATGCAATTTTAACGGATTTACGCACGCGTCTCGGAATGAAAATGATGTTTTTTGATCAATCGCAAAACACAGCTAAGGATCTATGTAGACGGCTAGTAATAGTCTACTGGGCTCCTGTTAATGCATCTATATCCAAAGAAATAATAAATTCTGAGAGCCACGCTCCCTCCTCCTCGCTACCTAGTATATCTACTAACGAAGAGGAGATAGCGTCTTAATAGATCTTAGTAAGTTTTCTGGGGCTATGATTTTAATTCTTCGAAAACAACTACCAAAAGCAAAGTTCTTTAAAAGATAAATTGCTTTTCCTTTAGATACCATCTTATCTATAAGGGAAATGCCTCGAACTCATTTTCTGTCCTTCATAAGGCAAAGGTAGTCCTCTGTCTGCATCTCTCATCTCCTGTTCAGAAAGTAGCTTTTTGAAATCTATATTCGGAGGTAATATTCCAATTAACATTCGATATAAATCTCCTAGAGAAGACTGGTTATGCTTCTCCCAAGGGAGAATATTCAGGCTCTCTATATCGACTAAACCAAGCACAGGCACTTTTGCTCCAGATAGAGAGTCTAAACACATTCTCTTAAGGACGGGTAAATTTCTGTGAGCAATATCAAAGAACCTCGTCTCTCTAATAAAGATCTTTAACTGCTTCAATGTGGGAAGTAATCTCTCTCCTAACGTCTGATATAATTCTCTTTGTTTCAGATGTGTAATCAACATAATAGGATGTACATTAGAATCTTTGAATTGCAGATTAGCAGGTTCCATCAATTCCAATCGTTCTTCCACAATTAATCCACAAGTTAGGGGATGTTTCTGAACAACTCCAGAATAGTCTTTAGTTGTGGCAAAATTTAAAGAAGTAGTCTCTGGTAAATGGAGTAAATTTAAGTTTTTTGCAGTGACAACTTCTTTCGCAATTTTAAAAGCAGCTAAGCGATGTTCCACGTGATCTATTGGTACAGATTTAAAAATAAGATGAGGAAAGTGACGATGTGTATAAACACAAACACCGTTATCACCTTGAGATGAAGTAATTAGCTTGATACCATAGGCCTCCAACTCCTCTCGAGAAAACTTAATGTGATCTCGAACTATTTGATGAGATCTAACAATCTCCTGTCTTTCTTCAGAAGTAAACTGAAATACTGGAGTCTCTAGATATGAGTCGGCAGGACAACTGAATTCAGGAATCCTTCTGAAATTATATTTGAGATGTAAAATCGCACGAAGCACACATTTAAAAATTAAGGCGATGACAACTGTAATAACAAGTAAATATGAAATCAGCCTAAGAATAAGACCACAGGTGCTGATTTCACTTTTAACTCTTTTAAAAAAAATTATATTTTCTTTTTCCTCAATACAACTTGTACTGTTTATACATCCCAAATCGAAATAACGATCGACGCGCTCTACTAAACTTTCAAGTATTCCAGGATTAGTCGCGCCTATTTGTTTGGATGCAAAATACTTTTTTTCAAAAATAATTGGGGAAAAAAAACTAATCATACAATCATACAAATAAAAATAACTCGAAACATTTTAATGGAATCTTCTTTAAAAAAAAAGAAAATAAATAATTATAATAGATTTTAATTTTAATAAAGATTTTTTTACAAAAAATTAATAAATATATTGAAAACAATAAATTTTTATAATAAAATTTTTGCTCTTTTTTTTTAAATCAACCTATTTATGAAAACATACAGTTTCTCACAACAGTATTCGAAAAAAAATTTTTGTGACTGGCTTATGGTTAAGCTGGATTCCTATTTTTTCTTAGGAGGCACGAAAACAAAGATCATTTCGATATCTCAAAATGGTTTTGTATTATTAGTAAAAGAAAAAGTTCTGCTTTCTACCATTGAAAAGATCTATAAAATTATCCTATTTCTGTTCTTACCACTAACTCTAATTGCTTTAGCTATTCGCTATCTTCTACATTGCAAATTTGCACGAAAGTATACTGAAACTACTTTTTTCACAATTACCTCACCCAAACCCCTTCCTCAAGATATAGAGACAGCACTGACAACCTGCCCTTCAATATTCCAAAAAGCCTTAAGCAATGCCTATGATCCTGTTTTTCATCTTCCTAGGAAGTATCGAGAGCTCGCAGTTGTTATTGATAATAAAACTCAAAGGCCTAGTCTTATCTTCTCTGTGTCTCTAAAACGACTACTCAATGATATTGACCTAGATAAAATACAACTGCCTACCGCATGTATTCAAAAACACAATATCCAAACTTATGCCAATACCGAAGAACAGCAACTGATTAAAGATTTGCAAAGTAAAGAACACGAAGAATTCGTTAGCCATGAAGGGAAAGTACGTCTAGCAATGCTGTTATTAGAACATTTATATCTTCAAAATAAAAGTGCTTATTATCAAGAAATAGAGATAAATCAAGAGATTTGGGCAAGAATCAGATTCCCTATGTACAACACAATTTGGTCGAACATTTTTTTCTCTTTAGATCTAGATTCGGTAGGTATGATCCGTTCGGGATTTGGTTATAAAATTTTACAACACCTACAAACCCTTGCTTCTGGAACTATCGTCTGTGGTATTGCTATTGATGATCAAAATATTGATCAAGCGAAACAAATGGCTGAAGAAATTCAAAGAAATCCTCAACAACTTTTTGTTTATGTAGAATTAGAAGACGGCGTCACCTCTTATACGAAAACCTTGTAAAAGATCTTTCAAATTAAAAATAGTGCGTTTATAAGAGTATATAATAAGGAAAAATTCTCTTTCTCGCCTATTCAACTTCTCCCATCATCAAAACAACTTAATGATAAATTAAGCACATGTTCTATGATTTTATAACTTGTCCCGCAAACGTAGGGCTTTAAGAATTTTTTCTCTGTTTTTCCCTAAGTTCCTGACACCTAATTTCTAAAATACGCAATTCACACATTTTTTGGGTTAGAAGTTCTTTTTGCAACCTGAAGAATAACTTACGTTGTAGCTCTAACCCTTTACGACTCTGCTCTATAACCTCAGGATTTCGAGAAGTTTGAAGTAAATACCCATGTTCATATGTTGCAATTATAAGCTTATATTGAGCTTGGACTAAACACTCCAATTGACATTGATGCAAATTTACACTTGCAGCGATTGAAGAATCAATACTAAATCTTTGATTTAATGCTAAACGGTTCTCTCTAATTAGGGATGAAAAATTTACTAATTCTGCACTAGTTAATTTTCGTTCTGCCTCTAAGATACTGTGATTCATATCCACCATAGAACTTGTGAGATTTCTTAAAGTACATCTGCATTCTTCGGATTCTTGAAAAGATTTATCCAAAAGATCTTTAAGTGTTCCCTTCCCTTCTTCACCTTCAGTATCTAACAGTCGTTGCTCATAAAGAGACTGTACTTCCTTTTTTAAAAAAGTTATTTCTAAACAAAGCCACAGATCCTTTCTATGACACATATGATAATTTTCTCTTAAATCTAAGATCTGCTTTTTAAGAGTTTTTAAATTTTTTCCTTTAGAACTATAATCATATTGAAGCGCTAAAAGGCCCTCCAGTCTTTCTAGTATTTTTTCTCCAGTTGTCAAGCTATCTTGGACTTTCTCATCCTGAGGATTAGCTTCCAACCGAAGCTTTAATTCTGTTAGAGAACTCTCTATAAAAGAAAGTCGATCAAGAAATGCTTCTAGAGAATTTCTATCAGAACTTATATTTCTTTTTACAGCAGTAGATTCTTTTTCAAAAAGTTCAATTTGCGATTTCAAACTGGTTAATTCTTTAGTAATATGATCGTAATCGGATGTGTTTAAAGTATTTTCCAATTTTAATAAGGATTGAGAATTTTTTAATTGAAGAAGTCTTATCAATTTTTGTTCCTGAGATTTAATAAGTAAAATACCCATGCCTATCAATATAGAACCGAGAATAATACCGCCAATTCCTAACGTAAGTGTTGAAATCCCAGACATTATAACAGCTAAAAATCCAATGCCAGTACATATGAAGAGAGTACCTAAAATCATAAGGCATACAGCGGCTATAATAAAAATACGCTGATATTTTAAGATTTGAACCTCAATAGATTGAGGGAAAAATAGAACCTTTGATTTGGCAAAATGAGGTTCTGACAACATAGAATCCTGATTATGAACAGACATAGGATCTCCTAGAATAAGTGTTGTTTAAGTATGCTAAAGGAATCTTTTTATAATTCTAAGCTTTCTATACGAATCAAGGGCTGCTTACGACAACCGTTATTAAAAACCTCAAAGCACCCAAGAACAATGCCTATGTACTCTTGGATAATCATATCTTTAATCTCACTACTCATTAGACAATCCAAATGATGATTTCCTTACACGCTATTTCATAGTTCTAAGAAGACTCTTTTAAGGCGTTAATCTCTTGTAAAAATCTTAATCCCCCATGTTCTATCCGATATAAGCTTCACAAATTTCTTTATTTCAGACGAACTAGCAAGTGTTTAGATACAAAATTCATTAAAACTGGGATTTACTAAATACCCAAAATTGATAGAAAATAAAAAGTTCTTAGTTCATTTTTAAATGTATCGAATTCAGCAGCATAACCTAGCTCCAAATATGGAAAGAAAAAGCATTACCCTATTGTTTTATGTTTCCTCATCACTAACTGCCTGCAAACTTATTGAGGCTATATCTACTTCAATCTCTAGGATTTTCTCTAAACAAGCTTGTTTTTCTTGGAAGTCATAAAATACTTTATCTGCAGCCGTTTTAGCTTTTACAATCTGCTGGTGATTATCGGAAATTTTCCTAAGTAAGGCGTATTTATATATTGCTAATAAAGCTCGTAATTTTGATTCCCTTAAACAGTTTACACGACACTGATGGAGGATAGCTGATTCTCTTTTCTGACTAGTCTCGACTAATAAAATATCTTCATTTGTTCCAACATCACCGAGAACCTGATCTATATTTTGTTGGTTATCTTTAAAGTCATTTAGGACTTCCTTTATACCTTGCTTCACATCTTCAAAAGAAAGATTATCAATAGAAGATCTAAGTTCAGTAATTTCGCTTTCCATCAAAAGCATCATTTCTTGAAATCTATCGTATCTTCTATGAGCGATTTTATACTTAGACTCTAACGCCAACAACCTTTCTCTCCGACAGGATTCAGTTTGATTCATAGTTGTTAATAGTTGTTTTTTTTGGATACACTCTATTTCTTTCTTTAACAGAACGCATTCCATATACATCCATAAATCTTTTTTACAACTTGTAGCTTGATAGAGTTGCATCTCTTGAAATTCAACCTCTAAAAGCATCTCTTGCTGTTTGCTCAATATTTTCAAAGGCTCACTGCTATCAATAGTTAGTTTTGCTAGTAACTCCTTCGCTTCGCTTCGATGATCTACGTCCTTAGAGCTTATATTGAGTTCCTTTACACGAACTAGTTCTGATAATTTTTCAACAAAAATAAACTTCTGACTTACTTCTTCAATTCCTAATCCCCTATTTGAGATGACAGATTGCAAATCTTGTATACAATTTGTAATTTGCTTTTTCATTTCTAAAATGTGATTCAGAAGTTGTTGGGCATAACTTTGTTGTTCTTGATCACTTTCAATGGTTTCTCTCTCTCTTGAATCTAATACAATACGTTCTTGAGATAGATCTAGATTTTCAAATATCTTTTCTTCTTGATATCTAAAAACAACAATTCCTATACCTAGTAAGACTAATCCTAGCAGGACACTTCCAAGTCCTAAACCAATAACAAGAGCTCCTGATGTAGTAGCAATTGCCAAAAAATATAACCCTATACTTATGAATGAAATTCCTAAGATAAGGAAACACATGCAAATTATACTAAAAACTCGCTGTCTTTTTGTAAGATGATCTTCCTCTTGCTGAAAAAGGATTGATAGTTCGGGGGGGGGGGGGGTAATCAATAAATCTAATCTGTTAAGAGGATTTATTGACATCTTGAAATCTCCAAGAGTACATTAAATTATTGCTCTATAATTCTACATTTAGAGTATTTTTACGCAAGGGCTTCTACAAGCTGGTACAGACAGGTTTTTCTATAAACCTTGTGCTAACTTAACTGATGCAATATATATTTGAAAAATTAAAATAATATGGGCAAAAAATCTTTGCCTTAAACATAAGCGCTACCTCTCTCGTTAAATTTTTTTGCTATTTTAAGATCTTCTTCAACAACTGCAAGCCGCTCAGCAAGTGACGAATACAGTTCCGATTCAGTCTCAACCTTTTCAGTTAGTGGTTTTCTATCAAAGGGCAAATCTCTTTCAAAGTTAAGAGATATCAGAGATACAGCTTTTTTTTCTTCAGATAAGAAAAGAATAAGGCTAAACGTCAAAAGAATAAGAGCAAGAATAAGGCATCCTATCCCTAAGGTTAAAGCAACTCCAACAGAAAGTCCTGGAAGACCTATACCTAAACAAAGCACTCCTAGAATAGATAGAGCAATCCCAACGATAAACAACCCTCCTGTAACTATATAGGAATTTTTTTTTAAGGAACTTTCCTGTTCAGGGATAAGCCAAATCTCTCTGCGATCAAAGGTCAAAGGGTTCATAACGCACTCCTTCTGGTCAATGTTTTTGGTAAGGAGTCTATCAATAATTTATTTTAAATCGTATTTAAAAAACTGAATTTTGCAAAAATGGTAGCTTTAAGCTGCTCTATTTAGAGTATCATCCCTGTAAAACCTATTGGGTTCATAAAAAACGAAATAACAGCAGTTGCATGAGAACAGAGGACATAGAAAGCTTTCAAAATAAGCCTCTATTAAGTTACGGAAAATAATTTCACTTATAATCTAAAGGTGAACTTTAAGATTTTAAAAAACTCAAACAGAAGAAAAATGTTATATCTAACAAGTAATATATTATAAATCTAAAGGACTTTTCATCTATGAACGAATTAATTTTTGGAATTCAGACTTTTACTGTTATAGTCCTAGGGATCTTTTTTACCTCTAAAGGAAAAGCGTGGCTTACAGGATGGCTTTCTCTACTCTCTAGTATAATGAATATCTTTGTAATGAAACAGATCTACCTTTGGGGATTTGAAGTTACCTCTGCAGACGTTTATATTATTGGTCTTCTTACCTGCCTAAATTATGCCCGCGAACGTTATGAAAAAAGGATTGTTAACGATGCTATGTTGTGCTCCTGGGTCATTTCAATAGCGTTTTTGCTTCTAACCCAACTACACCTCCTCTTAAGGCCATCTTGTAATGATAGGTCTCAGGAACATTTCTTGGCGTTATTTTCTTCTACTTCAAGAATAGTTTTTGCTTCGTTAATTACTTTAATTTTTATTCAAATTTTGGATATAAAACTTTTTACTTTTCTTCAAAAAGCTTTTTCAAAAAAGTATTTTACGATGCGTTCAACAATCTCACTACTGTTTTCTCAGATCATTGATACCCTTCTATTTTCATTTTTGGGATTGTATGGGCTTGTTAGTAATCTCTGTGACGTTATGATATTTGCACTTCTAATTAAGGGAATTGTTATTACTCTAGCAATACCAATCTTAAGTGCAACAAAGGCTGTGCTAGATCGTCACTCCTCCTAAGCTAAAAAATCAATCGATTTAAGTAGATTTGCCATTACACGATCTTTTAGCCAAGGTTTATCAAAGCATTTACAGTTTAAAGAGAGAAAATTCAGTACATTGAAAATAACCGCGATTAGAATAGCCAGCACGCATCTTACGATATCAATAACAAGGATAAGAATCCCTAATCCTAATATCTCAACTATAGCTTGCACTATCTCCAATCGATATTTAGTCTTATCTTTAGAATGAATTGGTCCAGAACTAGCTTCTATCAAGCGAATTATTCCAGCAACAGTAGAAACAATAGGCAAACTGCGATACACTCTTAAAGGAAGCGAGGTACTCTTAAAATCGCGAATACGGTATGGAGTTTCTATCAGTTCTGAATCTACAAAATATCTTCCCTGAACTAAAATACGTAAAGGTTTAGGCCAAGAAGCCGCTGTATTTAAAAAATTTATATAAGACTCAAAAAGCATTATTTTAATAAAAAAATCAAAGTATAATTATTATATAATCTTATCTATTAAAAATAGATAATTTTTTAACTCTATCAGACTACTAATTATTTAAAATAATCCCTACCTTAATAAAAAATTTTATTATTTTTCCCGAGATAAGAAGATCATTCCCTCTATAAACTCTGTTTACTTAAAAAATTTTTCCCTGTAAGCTCCTGATTCCTTAGGAGACAAATCTAACTTATTCTCTTTACACTTCGGGCCCTAATTTTGGCACTCAAATTCCGTATCATCCATAACTCTACAAAATCCCAAGCCAGAGTGGGACAAATAGAAACCACACACGGTATTATCAATACGCCAGCATTTGTTCCTGTAGCAACTCATGGGGCTCTAAAAGGCGTAATCGATCACAGTAATATTCCTTTACTTTTTTGCAATACCTATCACCTCCTTCTCCATCCAGGTACAGAGACAATAGCGAAGATGGGAGGCCTTCATAACTTTATGGGACGTCAAGCCCCAATAATTACAGATTCAGGAGGATTTCAGATCTTTAGTCTAGCTTACGGTTCCGTCAATCAAGAAATCAAAAGCTGTGGGAAAAAAAAAGGAGTCTCTTCTCTAGTAAAAATTACAGACGAGGGTGCATGGTTCAAATCCTATAGAGATGGAAGAAACCTATTTCTTTCTCCAGAGATTTCTGTGCAAGCTCAAAAGGATCTTGGAGCAGATATTATTATCCCTTTAGATGAACTACTTCCTTTTCATGCCAATCAAGAATACTTCTTAGCCTCTTGTTCCCGCACATATCTTTGGGAAAAGCGTTCCTTAGACTATCATAGAAGAGATCCTAAACATCAATCAATGTATGGTGTCATTCACGGAGGGCTAGATCCACAACAACGGCGTCTTGGAGTTCGTTTTGTTGAAGACCAACCATTCGACGGCTTTGCTATTGGAGGTAGTTTAGGAAGAAATCTCAAAGAAATGTCTGAAGTTGTAAGAGTAACGTCTTCATTTTTATCTAAAGAACGCCCTGTACACCTATTGGGAATCGGTGATCTTCCTTCTATACATGCTATGATAGGCTTTGGCATAGACTCCTTTGACAGTTCTTACCCTACTAAAGCAGCCCGTCATGGATTGATTCTATCAGCAAAAGGTCCAATCAAAATTGGTCATCAAAACTACAGTCACGACTCTTCAACTATAGACTCCTCATGTTCTTGTTTGACCTGCCTCTCTGGAATTTCTAAAGCCTACCTACGACATCTTTTTAAAGTAAGAGAACCTAATGCTGCAATCTGGGCTTCTATTCACAACCTACACTATATGCAACAAGTTATGAATGAAATTCGTGAAGCGATCCTAAAAAATGAAATCTAGGCAGTCTAGATATTAGTTAACAAACCTTCCGATCAAATTTAAAATTCTCAAGAAATTATATAAAGATAAATCACAAATACAAATATTTTAGTAAATTAATAATTAATTTTCTTTTTTAAAAGCATTCCAAATACCTTTAGGATTGTTATCAACCAAAAGAGCTCTGTCTGATGTAGAACTTGCAAAGCAATAATTTAATATTGCTCTCAGAGATTTCAACAAATCCTCTACACAGCTCTAGATGTGAGTCGAGCATTAAACAATATTGGACTAGACAACGCATAAAATTTTCATATTAGAAAGAATTTAACCCATTGAAAATAAACTATATCGCTTGATTAAGACATCTTATTGTGTTATCCCTATTTCACTATTTATTAAATTTGGATCTTAAAATGCCTTATTATGATAGCAATCTTAAGTTTTATCAAAACAATTCGAATTCGATATTTCAATGTACTTTTGTAAGAGACCTAGGTGGACTGAGACCTGTTAATAAAGAAACATTTGGATCTGTTTTTCTTCGCGCCATACCTATTATTGGAATAATTACAGGAATCGGTCGACTTTATAGTGCGCTCTCTACAAGAGATGTTAGAGACAATCCAAAATCTAAATTCTACCATATAGTTTTGGGAATTCTAGAAGTCTTAGGCCATTGAATACATTACCGTGAATTAAATAAATTATTTTCCAATAAAAAATAAAAATATTAATAAACACACCCCAAAAGACGCAATTTTAATAACGCCTCTATGTGATAGATTCTTGTCTTCTTAGAAGAATCTATAGAGTAATGAGGATTATAATTAAATTGTTCATACTAAAAAATCTTAACCCATTCAAAATGAGTGATATTTCTTGATCAAGACATTTTATTGTGTTATCCTTAACTCAGTATTTATTAAATTTGGATCTTAAAATGCCTTGTTATAATAATAGTACTGAGTTTTCTGAAAATAATTATAAGTCGGCATTTCAATGTACTTTTGTAAGAGACCTAGGTGGACTGAGACCTGTTAATAAAGAAACATTTGGATCTGTTTTTCTTCGCGCCATACCTATTATTGGAATAATTACAGGAATCGGTCGACTTTATAGTGCGCTCTCTACAAGAGATGTTAGAGATAATCCAAAATCTAAATTCTACCATATAGTTTTGGGAATTCTAGAAGTCTTAGGCCTAGGAATCATTCACCTGATATTAAAAACAATATTATCCTTCTTGTCCCTGCTGTCATTATTCTTATCCTGTTGTTGTTTGGGATGTTGTTGTGCAATTGTTGCACGCAAGATATCTAATAAAAATAACTAAGTCGAATCCCTATCCATTAAACGTATTGCTATGAATAGTACAATTCTTTACCACTCAATAAAAAAAGAACAAAGTAAGTGCCTAATAAACCATTAAAAATCCTAATTAAATTCGCAATATAAACTAAAAACTGATAAATCATGGAGTCAAAGATAAGTAATATTCTTTTTCTAAAAAAAATTGAAGATCTGCCTAAATTATTTAAAAATGGGTTTGTTCGAGATAATGACAGTCTAGTTGAAGCTAGTGACTGGTTACTTTCTTCAAAAAATACCGTTTATCGCTCTCTTCTTGGTGCTATCCCTATTTTAGGAAATATCTTGGGAGCGGGTCGTATTTATAGTGTTTGGTATACAAGTAATAACGACAGTATAAAACAAGTTATTTGGCACACGATATTCGGAATTCTAGAAGTCTCGTGCTTAGGGATTCTTGCACTAGCTTTAAAAATTGTCCTGACTATTATTCACTATCTTCTGCTGCTTCTTTGTGAAATTCCATTTATACTCATTCGATTCTTTGCTTGGATTGTCCCTACTTATCAGGTATCCGTCTAATTCCTAGTGAGACTTTAAACAATAAAGAAAAAATATAATTAATAATGTTTATTAAAAAATTAGATAAATCAATTTTATGACTATAAATTCTATAGAATCAAAAGAAGTACAGATGGAACTTCTCTCTTTAGAGAAGAAAACAATTACCGATTGTTCTTGGCATTCCAAATCAATAGTTACTGCTATTTGCTTAATTGCAGTGGGATTATTATTCATATGTATCGGAGTGACTCTTCTTTCAGCAGCTATCCCTGGGTTCACTGGAGGAACTATGCTTGGCTGTGGGATAGGAAGCCTAGTATTAGGAATAATCTTAATTAGCGTGGGTCTGGTATGCTTACTACTCAAATATAAAAAAGCATCAGTCCCCCAAGCAATCCCCCCTCCTTCAACAGATGAAAAAGTCTTTGTTCCCACTAAATATGAACCCTCACCTCAACCGGAACCGGAAGAGTTTTTAGAAAAAACACATGAGCCTTCTAATCCTATATCCCCTCTTTCAACAGATGAAAAAGTCTTTGTTCCCACTAAATATGAACCCCCACCTCAATGGAGACCGGAAGAGTTCTTAAAAAAAGCGCATAAGTCTTCTAAACCTATTTTCCTTCCAAAGACTCAAAGTGAGGAAATCTCAAAACTCGTTATTGAACAAGCAGGTAATCAAGCCTCTTTAATAAAAAAACGAATGATGGAAGCTGAGGAACAAGCCAAAGCGTTTAAGGAAAACGAAGAGGAAGCAAGAAAACAGAGTTCCAGAAGAATCCTAGAGGAAAGCACAAAAGCTGTAAGTAGCATAAAAACACAAATGAATAAAAATTCCACAGCAATGCAAAAAAGAAAAGAGAAAAACCAGTAAGCGTCAATAACAAGCTATTTTGAATAGATTATAGTAAGAATACTTCTCTTCTATAAAGATAATTCTAAAATTGACAATAAATCCTAAAACAACCTTTATGATACAATTCTCTATTATTTTTGGAGCTAGAAACCTTGCCCTATTATACAAGTACTAAAGAGTTCATTCAAGGAACTCAAAATTTTTGTCCGCTATTTAAATATGGATTTGTAAGACATGAATATAAAGGACAACTAGATATGGAAGACGCTGCCCACGATTGGGATTTTTTAGAGCCTCCGTCTACATACAAACGAACTCTACTTGCTACAATTCCTTTAGTAGGATCTATCATCGGTTTAGGTAGACTCTTTAGCATCTGGTCAATTAAAGACCCAGAAGATACTAAAGAATCTAAATCTATATTCTGGCATACTTTATGTGGCATTTTAGAACTTTTAGGACTCGGCATTATTGCTTTTATCTTGAAAATTTTCGCAACCATCTTAATGGCAATTCCAGCTTTAAAAATAGTTGCAACATGTCTATTTTACTCATAAGATCCCAAGTATTTTTACTTCTTATATAAAAAAAGACTCCACGTATCACTCCATAAATACGTCTATTAAGTACGCTATCCAATGGATCTTTTGATGTTTCTATTGACGAGAACTAACAGACATACAATAGTCCCAAAAGCGACAACAGAAGCCATTGGTATAGTCACATAACTAAAGAGAAATATCTTTGTTGAGCATGAGACTCTCCCACAAATATCCAGCTGCATACCTGGCATCTCTTGAAGAAAAACCTGATATATAGAAATCCCTAAACCTATAACTGCTTGAGGCAAAACATAAAGTTTAATCGAAGAATCGTTATGATACGCAGCCATCCCCAAAATAAAGGTCAGCGGGAACAGACAGATTCTCTGATAGTAACAAAGAATACAAGGCTCTACATTGAGAATATAGCTATAAAAAATGCTAATTAAAGTTCCAATACAAGCAATGACCCAGGCAAAATATAGCCCATAATTACGTATAAAATTAATCATTATAATCTCCTTCAGCAGCTTGCAACTGACGGATATGTTGAATAACTCTCTCTATTTCATGAAATGTAGGATCTTCAATCAAATAATCTCCGACTACAGCTGTTGGTGTTGCCAATTGTCCTCCTAAAACTTGAGATCCATATAAATTATTCTTTTTTAGTTGCTCATTATACTGCCCTGAAGCCACACACTGTTCCAAACCTTTTGCATTAATACTACGACCAGAATTTGTTTTTAATCCCTCAGCAAGCTTAGCAAGAACTTCAGGAGTCGCCCAGTGGGAGCCCTCATCCTTAGGATAGGTCAAAATCCGATGAAAGTATTCCATATAAGCATCTATATCTGCCTGACGCGGATCATGATGATAAATACATAACAAGGCTTGAGCTGCAGGTTTGGACCCTCTAATGAAGCAAACAGGAATCAAAGTAAATGAAATCTCGCCAGTATCGATATAATGCTTCTTTAGCAAAGGAAACACTTCCGTAGTAAATTCAGCACAGGCTGAACAAGAAGGTTCCTCAAATACTGTAATGTTTATAGGAGCATATGGATTCCCTATTGTAGGGAAGTGTTTCGCATTTGTAGGAATATGGGCTTTAGGAGGCAAAATTCCATGTTTTTTATGTAATATGAAACCTAAACAAACTATAAAAAACATCGCAGTGGAAAGAACTAGGATCTTTTTATTCAAAGGACCTCGTGAAGGTGAATTTCTTAATCCATCAATAGAACAAAAAAGATAAAATTCAAAAGAATTTTCTTTAGTAAAGTAGTAAAAAGAAACGAGTTTACTCAAGGCAACAAAGCTATCTTGGTCTTTTTACTTCAGACCAAAAATCTAATTAAAAGTACTTCCCCTTTTATTCTTTGGCTTTTATTAAGAAAGAAAGACTAGGACTTAAGAGTTATGGATAAAGAAACATTAGAAAATATCTATCGTCATTTCCGTTATCGTTTTTTAAAGCTGAATATTCTCCCAGCATTTCTCGGGCTTTTTCTTTTATGCTCTCCAAATACGCTTAGCTATACACAAGTTGATATCATTTTTTCTGATCGTCTCTGTGGTTTTTTGCTTATTTTTCTAGCGATTGCTTCATTAAAGAAGCGCTCTCTACTCTGGTTTGGAGCACCTCTGGGTATCTGGGTTACCCTTTTTGCTTGTGTTCCTGGACGGCCTCCTATTGTTTTTGCAAATGATACTCTTATTGGATTTGCGATTCTTGCCGTGGTATGTATTTCTCCTACACGACCCGAAGCTCTTGAAGTAGGCCCCACGTTACCCGAAGGCTTTTCCTATAATCCCTCAGCAGGAGGACGCAGAGCTGCTATACTATTTCTAAGCCTACTTGGGTGGCTAGAAGCTCGCTATCTTACTGCTCGAAGTCTAGGTATTATTGGCAGCAAGTCTTCTAATTTCTTACTACTCTATTCGTCTATAATGACTATGTATTCTCTTCTCGTGGTTCTCTCTTTAGCAGGAAGCGAACGTCGCTGGCATACAAGACCAAAAATCGTAATCTCTACAGCATTAGCTCTAATAGGTGTTATTATTTTGACCCTTTTGCCTATCATTTTACGTCAACTTCGCCATGATTGCTGGCTCTGCCTTTGCTTAACTATAGAGCCAGCACTTGCTGTTGTTTTTGCCTATGATGAAACTCGAGCAACTATACGTTACATTGCACAATTTTTAGGAGATAAACGAGCACTAGCTAGAGCCTCATTTTTTGGATCAGAGTACTATAAAAATACCTTGTCTTGGGAAGAGAGAACTGTTCTCCCATTAAGAAAAGCCTATAAACAAGCCTTTGAAGGTATCTCCTTCCCAATGAACCAGCTAACTGCTATCTTCATTGCTGCTATCTTCGTAAAAATTAATAGCACTATGGATCTCCCTACCTTTACTAAAAACTTTCTGAATATCTGTTGTTGGTTTATCATTGTTTTCTTTATTCTAGCTTTTGCAGAAAGCCTACGCCACGTGCGCTGGATAAATCTAATCTTCGCGATCGCTATCCTACTCTCTCCAGCACTCTTTCATATTCCTTTAGAGTCCTCAATGTTTCTACCAATCATTATCACGGGATTCATTTTAATCATCCTATCTATAGGGAAAGTAAAGAGGAATAAACATAACTCCTAAAGACGTGATCATGTCCCTATGTTAGAAATTATGCGTTAAGAGTTGAGTTTCTTTGCTTTTTTTTCTTCTTTCTTAATTTCCCGTTTATTGCGCTTTTCTTTCTCATATTTGTTCATATAAATACTTTCTTTAGCACGCTCTATAGCTTTTTGAATAACACCATCATGCTTTGAAGATTCAGAAGAATTTTTATTAGGAATGATTCTAAGCGTCTTACCTAAGATCATAGAGGAAAATCTTTTACTGTATTCGGGAATAAGGACTTTAGATTCTATATAATTAGAAAGCACTTTCTTATCAGGAGTTTTTTTCTCCTTCTCGCAATAGTTATGAGCTTCATTATAATTACTTTCTGCAATTCTCTTATGAAGAGCTAAAACCTCCTTGTGATGAGAATAAGCATAGATATTCAAAGGCAGAACAATAAGAATAAAAACAAGAACAGAAGGGACTAACCAAGGAAGAATCACTTCATTAATGATAGATACCCCTTCAAGAGGAGCACCTAAAAGTACAGCCCCTAAAATAAAACCAAAAATACAAAATACGAGTAGGATAGCTGCGCAAATTGCAGCAGGAGCTCCACGCCAAAGATGACTAGAGACTTTCTGGTAACAATCTATTTTTTCTTCTTTAGTAAGAAAATCACGGTTTACAACCGGAGTTAGGGGAATAAGAGGCTGTAAACTCATTTATACAGGTGCTCTTTTAAATCTTTGATTAAACGAAGACCGTTACTCAAAGATCTCATTGAAGGATCTAAGGGAACAGGAGTTAATGTTTTATTCTTAATAACAAACAGTGCATCTCCTAAATACAAAACATCATGAAAATCATGAGTAACAAGAAGGACTGTTTTATTTTCCTTGCGTGCTAAAGCAACAATGTCTTTATAAAGTTGCTCCTTAATTAACACGTCTAATGAAGAGAAAGGTTCATCTAAAAGCAAAATAGGCTTTAAAGATAAGCATTGGGAAGCAAGTGCTACTCGCTGTTTCTGTCCTCCTGAAAGCTCATCAGGATACCGATCAAGAAGCATTTGAAGGTCAAAATTATGGATAATTTCCTGAAGACGTTCAGAACACAATGCGTTTTGATTTGGATTGAGCCCAAGCTCTGTTGACAACATCATGTTTTTTAAAGCTGTGCGCCATGGAAGCAAAGCTTCTTTTTGTTGCATATAGGCGACATATTTATGAGTTAAAGGATTTCCATTCCACAAAAGCTTGCCTTGTTGTAGAGGAAGAAAGCCTGCAAGCAAACGAAATAAGGTTGTCTTCCCTACGCCAGAACTTCCTAAAATAATCGTAATGGTCCCTGGATATGCTTCAAAGGAAGCATCTTCTAAAATGAACTGATTGCTATAAGAGTAACTTAGACTATGAGCTTGCAACATGAATAGCTCTTATTCTTAATAGAAAGGAAGGCTTGCGGTTACCAAGACTTGAACTTGGGACCTCGACATTATCAGTGTCGCGCTCTAACCAACTGAGCTATAACCGCGAGGGATGGAGACTAGGAGATTCGAACTCCTGACCTTCTGAATGCAAATCAGACGCTCTACCAACTAAGCTAAGTCCCCGTTCATCCCATAAGGGAAAAGTAAAGAACCATCTTACTCATGAGGAGATTTAACCTCAACAAAGAAAGTATAGGGAATTTTTACTCTTAATGTGCTAAACAAAGCTCTTTCAATACACTTTTTAGCAAAGTATCCATATAAATTTTACTTGCTTCGCTTTGAAGCTGTTTCCAATCATTATTACTTGGTGATTCTAAAGGATGAGGGAGGAGGATATTCACTCCTAGACAAGGAATATTATATTCGTAGCATACTTGTGAAACAGCACCGCTAGCACTATCAAAACCCTGAATCTCAGGATACAATTTTTGCAGAGAAAGAAAATAATTCCGCGACATAGCGAAAGATTCTCCTGTAGCGACCAGGCCTTCTATTAATGTATGCTCCGTTTTTGTTGTTGATTTCAAATACCCATAAGCTTTTAAAAGATTCCCTATTTGTTCTTTATACGTAGCAACAAATTCTTTTCCTCCACGAAGAATTGCTTCACGATGCACCTCACTGGTTGCAAAAATACTCTTTTTAATATCTGGAATTTCAAATCTATTAAAAAAAGGCCTTATATCAGCATCGTAATTAATATAACCTTTTGAAATCAGTATATTGCCAAAGCGACTATTTTCTGATCTAGAATAACACGAACCGATAATTAAAATAAGATCGACACGGTGTTTAAGAATCATATTACAAGCGACAACTGCTGAAGATACTTTATTAGGCCAAAGAGCGGAAACTACAAAATATTTTCCAAAATAATCTCCAGAATAATAGATTCGCTGACCTTCCAAAGTCTTTTTATTGCCAGAAAACCAAGGAATAGGACATGTAGCATTAAAAGCAGCTGGTGTGACCTCTGGCAAAGCAAAGATAATGCCTATACGGTTTAAAGGACTCTGTTTTTCCTCTAAAATAGTGAAATTATCTCTAGGAAATCCTGCCAAGGGAAGAGAGTAAAAAATAAGAAGCAAAAGATAGCGCATCATAAAAAAGTCTTCTACATTAAAAACTCCGTCTTCATATTATATAAAAAAAAGATCTGTTAAAGAGAATAAAAATAGGAGCAGACCTATTTTCAGTGCTCTATTTACTTAAGAAGATTTCATATTTTTCCTTAGACTTAAATGAAAATCACCGGTCTAAAAAAAACAGAAGTAATCAAGATGCGAAATATTAGAAAGTTCTTAATCAAAAACGATCTCTATCTAATTAAAAATGCATCTCAAAATTTAAAAAATCATAGTTAAAATATATAAATTGTATGTTATAAATTATAAAAATGCTGTTCGCTCAGAGTGGTTTTCATCCAAACTACCCAATACTTGTCATAGACTGACCTTCTTTTTCATGGCAGAAGGAATAGTTCTTGGTTCACGTATCTTTGTAATTTTAAAAGACTCAGAAAAGGCTTTATATTCTTTATCTAGAGCCTGGGGATTTTTATTTTTATAGACCATAAAGACTTGATAAAGGGTATGATTCACGGAAATCAACATCCCTCTAAAATAGACATCTTCACAAACAATCCAAAACTCCAAAGCTTTATGCCCTTGAATCTGTCTTGCCTGCATAAATAACACCTGTGATTCAGGAAGAGCCTGCATCATTCCTGAAAACCCTTCTTGTAAGTTAAGTTCGGGACGACTAATGTCAACTTTTTCAGGATATTCCCATACAGAGACTACATAAACAGTATTGTCTGAAGCAGTCTCTGTTACATAGGTGTCGTAACGTATAGTAATCTCTGATTGAGGGACTTCTACAATTTGACCCGAATGATCAGGCTCTCCAGGAAACTCAATAGAAAAGCCACAACTTGAGGTATAGTCATAACGTTTCCATGAAAGACTGTCCTTAACTGGTAAAGCTACAGGCGCTTCTTCCATCTCTTTTTTTGAGAACCACCCTTTAACCTTTCCTAAAAAACCCGACTGGGTCTCAATCCCTATTCCTTGTATAGGATGAACAACTAGAATCGATACTACAATCGATAATAAGATTTTTTTGCAACTTGGCAACATAATAAACTAAAAAACAAAACAAGATAACTAAACTAATAATATCTCTTTATTATTTTTATTTTATAAAACAAAATAGATTTTTTTCAGAAAATAAAAAAATATTGCTTTTTATAAAAGCCATCACAATAATCCTGGTAGTCTTAAAAATTTATTTTTTTAGGTTCTCGTTATGAATCAACAAAAAACTGACTGTCTATCTATTGGAGTTTTGCCAGCCCGCTGGAACAGCAGTCGTTTTCCAGGCAAGCCCTTGGCCAACATTTTTGGAAAAAGCTTGATTCAAAGGACTTATGAAAATATCTCTCAATGCACCCTATTAGATAGGGTCATTGTCGCTACTGATGATCAACGTATCATTGACCATGTGAATGATTTTGGTGGTTATGCGGTGATGACTTCTTCTACATGCCCGAACGGCACAGAACGGACTGGAGAAGTAGCTATGAACTACTTCCCTGAAGCTGAAATTATTGTGAATATTCAAGGAGATGAACCATGCCTCAATCCTGAGGTTGTGGATTGTTTGGTACGCAAGTTAAAAGGTTGTCCTGAAGCAGAGCTTACCACACCTGTAGCAATCACCACAGATATTGAAGAAATATTAACAGAAAAAAAAGTAAAGTGTGTTTTTGATATTGAGGGACGGGCTCTTTATTTTAGTCGTAGTGCTATTCCCTATAATCTTAAACAAGAGACCCCAGTATATCTCCATATTGGAGTGTATGCCTTTAAAAGAAAGGCTCTTTTGCGTTATCTACAATATAGTTCAACTCCCCTAAGCAATGCTGAAGATCTTGAGCAATTACGCTTCTTAGAGCATGGAGAGAAGATTCACGTGTGTATTGTTGATGCAAAAAGCCCTTCTGTTGATTATCCAGAAGATATAGCTAAAGTAGAAAAATATATCTCATGCCTTTCAAATGCATATTTTTAACTGGAGGGGTTGTCTCCTCATTAGGAAAGGGGTTAACAGCAGCGTCCCTAGCTCTAATTCTAGAACGTCAACAACTTAAAGTTGGGATGTTAAAGTTGGATCCATATCTTAATGTGGATCCAGGAACTATGAATCCCTTTGAACATGGAGAAATCTATGTTACAGATGACGGAGTCGAAGCAGATCTTGATCTTGGCCACTATCATAGATTTTCCTCTGCTATACTGTCTAGACATTCAACTGCTACTTCTGGTCAAATTTACGCTCGTGTTATTAAAAAAGAACGTGAGGGCCATTATCTAGGAAGCACCGTACAGGTCGTCCCTCATATCACTAATGAAATCATCCAAGTAATTTTAGATGCTGCTACAGAGCATTCTCCAGATGTTCTTATTGTAGAAATTGGAGGTACCATAGGAGATATAGAATCTCTTCCCTTTCTAGAGGCCATCAGACAGTTTCGTTATGATCATACGGAAGATTGTCTAAATATTCATATGACCTATGTTCCCTACTTACAAGCTGCTGACGAAGTAAAAAGCAAACCGACACAACATTCTGTCCAGACGCTCCGAGGTATTGGTATTATTCCCGACGCCATTCTATGCCGCTCTGAAAAATCTTTAACTACTGAAGTTAAGTCTAAAATTAGTCTTTTTTGTAATGTTCCTAGTTATGCTGTTTTCAATGTCATAGATGTAAGACATACAATTTATGAAATGCCTTTAATGCTTGCTCAAGAGAAAATTGCTAATTTCATAGGGAAAAAATTAAAACTGCCTACTATTCCAGAAAATCTTGATGACTGGAAAATATGGGTAAGCCAACTATCCCAAGATCTTCCCAAAGTAAAGATTGCCATAGTAGGAAAGTATCTCCAACATCGAGATGCATATAAGTCTATTTTTGAGGCGTTAACTCATGCTGCTTTAAGCTTAAATCATACTACTGAAATCGTTCCTATTGATTCTGAAGATGTTAATCTTATTCAGGAACTTTCTCAATGCGATGCATGCTTAGTCCCTGGAGGCTTTGGTAATCGTGGCTGGGAAGGAAAAATCGCTGCTGCTAAATTTTGCCGAGAACAAGGTCTACCTTACTTTGGCATCTGCCTAGGAATGCAAGTACTTGTTGTAGAGTATGCTCGCAATGTTTTAAATCTTCCCGAGGCAGATTCTATCGAAATGAACTCCAGAACGCCCTATCCTATTGTATGTGTAATGGAGGGACAAGATCCTTTATTAGCTACAGGTGGCACTATGCGATTAGGAGCCTATCCCTGTCTATTAAAACCAGGAACTAGAGTCTATAAGGCATATAAAGAATCTTCCCAAATTAATGAACGCCATCGTCATCGCTATGAAATAAGTCCAAGCTATATACAAAGTTTAGAAGATCATGGCTTACGTATTGTTGGGACCTGCCCTACCCAAGGTCTTTGCGAAATTGTTGAGATTGAAGATCATCCTTGGATGGTCGGTGTACAATTCCATCCAGAATTTATATCCAAACCAATCTCTCCCCATCCCCTATTTGTAGCATTTATTGAGGCGGCACTTACTCATTCTAAGGATAGAAATCATGTCTAACTCTCCTGTTTTTAAAGCCTTTCTTGGTATAGACTATGGGAAAAAACGCATAGGTCTTGCTTATGCAGCACAACCTCTATTACTAACACTACCCATTGGTAGCCTAGAAGCAGGTAAAAATTTAAAATTATCAGCAGAAGCTATTTATAAGGTTATTTTAGACCGAAAAATAACTTGTGTGGTTTTAGGTAATCCTCTCCCCATGCAAAAAGGCCATTGCTCATCTTTACAAAAAGAAATCACTCTACTCTGCGAAGAACTTAAATTAATTTCTAATGTAGAAATTGTACTATGGGATGAGAGGCTTTCCTCTGTCCAAGCTGAACGTATGTTGAGGCAAGATTGCGGACTAAGTAGGAAACAACGCAAGGGAAAAACGGATTCTCTTGCTGCAACACTAATCTTGACAAGTTTTCTAGAGACTCTACCTAAAGAACTGCACTTATAACCATATCATACCAAAAACAAAAGGATTTTAATTTTAGAAACTCCTTTGTTTTTTTGTTATCTTCCCAACTGCGGGGACAAAAAGGAGATGCAAATGACGAATGTTGTTCAAGAAACTACAGGTGGATTAAATCCATCACGGATATGTCCTCCCTGTATTTTAGTTATCTTTGGAGCTACTGGGGACCTTACAGCACGTAAACTTTTGCCTGCTTTATATCATCTTACTAAAGAAGGACGTCTTTCAGACCAATTTGTTTGTGTTGGCTTTGCTCGTCGAGCTAAGACTCATGAAGAATTTTGTCAAGAAATGAAACAAGCTATTATGCAATTCTCCCTATCAGAATTGGACATTAAAGTTTGGGAACGCTTTCAAGAGCGTTTATTCTACCACCGTTCAGAATTCGATAACGATGAAGGATACAAGTCTTTAAAGATCTTTCTAGAAAAATTAGATGAAAAATATAATACGCAAGGTAATCATCTCTTCTATCTTTCTACTCCACCCCAATATTTTTCTGAGATCATTCAGAGCTTAAATAAACACAAGCTTTTCTACCATGATCAAGAGGAAGGCAAACCGTGGTCTCGTGTGATTATAGAAAAACCCTTTGGAAGAGATCTAGATAGTGCAAAGAAATTACAAGAATGTATCAATGAGAATCTTCATGAAAATTCCGTTTATCATATCGACCACTACTTAGGAAAAGAAACTGTTCAAAATATCCTAACAGTACGTTTTGCTAATACTATATTCGAATCTTGTTGGAATTCGCAATACATTGACCATGTCCAAATCAGCTTAAGTGAAACCATAGGTATAGGCTCTAGGGGAAATCTCTTTGAAAAGTCAGGGATGCTTAGAGATATGGTACAGAATCATATGATGCAACTACTTTGTCTCCTCACAATGGAGCCTCCTAGCACTTTTGATGCTGACGAAATTAGAAAAGAAAAAATCAAAATCCTTCAACGTATTTCACCGTTTTCTGAAGGTTCTTCAATTATCCGAGGACAATACGGCCCTGGAACAGTTCAAGGAGTCTCTGTATTAGGTTATCGTCAAGAAGAGAATGTAGATAACAATTCTCAAGTCGAGACTTATGTAGCTTTAAAAGCACTTATTAATAATCCCCGTTGGCTAGGAGTTCCTTTTTATTTACGTGTAGGAAAACGACTTGCAAAAAAATCTACAGACATTTCTATTATTTTTAAAAAATCACCTTATAATCTATTTTCACTAGAAGAATGTTCACATTGTCCTATAGAAAATGATTTATTAATCATTAGAATTCAACCAGATGAGGGCGTCGCGTTGAAATTTAACTGTAAAGTCCCAGGAACAAATAATATCGTTCGTCCTGTTAAAATGGACTTCCGTTATGATAGCTACTTCAAAACCACCACTCCCGAAGCATATGAGCGCTTATTATGCGATTGCATTATAGGTGATCGCACACTATTTACTGGAGGAGATGAAGTTATGGCCTCTTGGAAGCTATTCACTCCTGTATTAGAAGCATGGGCACAAGACATTACACCTTCATTCCCAAACTATGCTGCAGGATCTTCAGGTCCTAAAGAAGCAGATATTCTAATTGAAAGAGATGGAAGATCTTGGAGATCCTTATAGGTAATTACAGATAAACATCTTAAGACGCCTAAGAATATAAAAAACAGGAATTATGACTATGGCAACACTGATAAATTTTAATGATACAAATAAGCTCCTGCTTACGAAGCAACCTGCTTTATTTATAGAACTCGCTAGCAAAGACTGGATAGCCTCAGCAAATCGTGCAATTAAACAACGAGGCGCTTTCTATGTAGCACTATCTGGAGGTAACACTCCTTTAAACATCTATAAGGACATTGTTATAAATAAAGATAAACTCACCGATACTAATAAAATTTTTCTATTTTGGGGAGACGAAAGATCTGTTCCTACAACATCGTTTGAGAGCAATTATGGCCAGGCGATGAGTATACTCTATGATTTGAATATTCCTGATGAGCAAATATTTCGCATGGAAACAGAAACTTCTGAGGGAGCTAAGAAATACGAAGAGTTAATAAAAAATAAAGTTCCTGAGTCTAGCTTTGATATGATTATGTTGGGATTAGGAGAAGATGGACATACCCTTTCTCTGTTTCCTGATACTCAAGCTTTAGAAAATGAAGATGACCTTGTTGTCTTCAATGATGTTCCGCAACTAGAAGCAACAATAAGAATGACTTTAACGCTTCCTTGCGTACATAAAAGTAAACATGTTGTTGTTTATGTCCAAGGAGAAAACAAAAAACCTATAGTTAAAAACATCTTATTCTCTCAAGAAAGAAAAGGAAAACCTTATCCCATAGAACGTATAGGTAGAAACCGCTCACCTCTATTCTGGATTCTCTCTCCAGAATGCTACGATACCACCGACTTTGATACTATCTCATCAGTATATAAAATGGATATCCTTTAAAGACTATTTTCTTTCTGGCTTTCTAGGGAGTATAAGGCGGTGGTGAGCCAGAGGGATAGGCAGGGTTAAAAGGAGGAGGAGGATTATATTCTGGATAGATATCATCATAAGAAGGAGGTGGAGGTCTAGAAAAAGAAGCAGATCCTCTTAACTGCTTTACTTCTTCTTCAGAAAAGAATTGACCGTAAGAATCTAGACAATCCTTTAAGAGGATTTCTTTTGCTATTTCATTTGTGTGATATAGACTAGGGTCACATAAAATTGACTCGCTAAGGACACTACGAATAATTGCCTGCGTCAAATGACCTGCACACTTGCTTTGCTTGTTTGTCTTACAAACTACAGCCACCCATAATCCTAAAAGAGAAAGTAAAAGGCCAGTTCCTCCACCAGCACAACAGCCTATCATTGCTGCAGTAATTACTGGAGCAGCTCCAGGAGCTATAAAAAATAATGCCAATACAATACCAGCAGTTAGAGCGATCAAAGCTAAAGAAGCTATTAAACTAATGGCTAAGAAAACTACCATTGAATTTGCATAGACTTTGCATGCCTTTTTAGTCTCTTCAGAAGAACGTATAGCTGCAATAGCCGCTGCACGGTGCAAAACATTATCAGGAAGTCTATCTAATACTTTTGATTTAACTCGATTCAATGAGCAAATCATTCCTACAGCCTTATGAATTTTATAAGCACAATAAGCTACCGTGCCTACTATTGGTCCCAAAATAAGAAGTAGAAGAAAGAAAAGTAGAGTAGCTCCCAAAATAAATACAGCATTCTCACTTTCTCTAGAATAGTGGTGACGATTACAATGAGAAAAACACATAATCAGGATTTCAAGACAATAGAGCAGATCAGAAAAGTTGTGAACTACTTTAAATCCTGAAAGCATAAGCTCTTCTGGCTGCTGAAATAGATTAGAAAAATTGGGCAAACTTCCTCTAGCAAGCGATTCAAGCATTACTTGAGAACTTACAGAAGGATCAACATATTTGTTCTCTATAAAATAAAAAATATGACTACGTATAACACTATTTGTTTGATTAATAATGTTAGAAAATGGAGGAAACGACGCCATACAAACAAATTACTTAATAAAAATAAATATTTAGATACTGATTATAAATATATCTTTTATTTATTAATAGAACTTTTATAGTTCATTCTCTAAGAGCATTCGAGCTAATGTTCAGCTTTAAAACTAAGTTAAAAATTATCTGAATGCAACAAAATTTTTAGAATAATTAGGAATAGGGCGGCGGTGGAGAAGAAGGGATAGTTTCTTCAGTATATGGAGAACGCAGGAACTCATGACAGCAGTTGAAAGCATCGTAAGAATGTAAAAGAGGAGTACCATCCTCGTTAAATAGAGATCTATAAGCCGGTGGTGGTGGTAGACCACTAAGAGAATTGTAACTGGGTGGTGGCGGCAGACCACTGAATGACATGCGCATTAACTCCTCATATTCTTCATTAGTAAAGAACTCTTGATAACGTCCTATACATTTAGAAAGTACTTGCTTAACTCCTGAACTGATTGAAGGATGTGGGCTCTGCATAACTAAGTCGGCAACCATAGCCTGCAGTAGTGCGGTATGCATATAGGCAGCTGCTTCTTTTCTCTTTCGCACACTATATACTGAGGCAATCAAAAAGCCTAAGATAGAAAGAAGGATGCCACCTCCCCCTCCAGCGCAGCAGCCTATCATTGCTGAAGTCATTACAGAGGCAGCCGCAGGACCAACAAAAAGTATAGAAAAAACAATACCTACTACTAAGGCTGCTAGAGCTATTGTGGCTATCAAACCAAGAGCTAAAAAAGTCAGTGTGGATTGTCTAAAAGCTTTACAAGATTTAATTATGGATTCTGAAGCCGAAGCTGCAGTTATAGTTCCTGCACGATTCAAGGTTGTATCTGATCTATTTAAGGAATTAGTTACCTGAGTTCGGTTTTTTGATAAAAAAGATATTTTCTTTGTAACTTGATAAATTTTATATGCACAGTAAAATACAACACCCAATGTAGGTCCTAGTACAACAGTCAGAATCGTAAAAATTAAACACCCAAATATCCTAAAAAGGATAAGATCAAGAGTAGCCTCAGAATCAGCAGCTAATAGGAAAGAAGAGGAACTCACTGTTAATATTTTCTCTAAAAAACGACCCAAAATTGTCTTCAAGCTTATACTAAAATAGACGGTAAGCTCGTGATCTTCTAGATTGCTAGCAGTTTCTAAATCATCTATAAAAAATACACTTGGCTGAGTTCCTTCCAATAGAAACGAATGAATTGATTCAACTGTAGATTCGTAACGAACAAATCTCTCTTTACTACTTAAAAACAACAAAGTCTCACGTACTTGTTTAATAGATGAAGTTATTGCTAAATTGGAATCAAAGGAATAGCTCATAGGAAACACTGTTTGAGACAAAAAAATTTTAATTTTCTCTCTGCTTTAAAATGAATAAATATAGTTTTTTTAAAAAAAAACGAGAATTTCTTGTTTTTAAAAACCACCTTAATTTTACGACCAATACTTTGCAGTTTTTCTAATTTGCATAAAAGGAGCTTGCATAAAGACTACTAATTTTGAAGATGTCTCTTGAAAAGAAGATTCCTCACCAATTTTATTTGCGATAACACAACCATGAATTATAGTTCCCAAGACCGGTACCAGTAACAAACATCCCCAAAAGTCTGAGAGCCCCTCCCTATTTACACATTCTGGAATACTCTTGATGCCAGATACTATCACTAAAAATAAGAGTTTTACAAGTAGCAAAACTGCAAAAACAACAGAACAAATTACTGACATTAAAGGATAAAGAAGAGCATCAAGGAACATGCACGAAGCTTTCCTAGAAAGAGGAACACTGTCTATATCTCCTTCTTTCATATCAATAAAAATAGAACAAGCCATCGATTTCTCCTTAAAAATGATTGTAGAAATTATAAAGGCTGTCTTATTAATTTAAAATAGAAAGAGATTACTACCTATTAACGAAGTTTCTACTCCAGAAGATAACTATAATACTCGCGATAAAAGGAATGAACTTTATCTTAGCTCTTTACAATATTAAATAGACTATAACTTTCTTCGTTACGTCCAATGTGTAGCAGTTACAACAACTTGATGTAAAGGGGCCGCCATAAACACTCTGCTGTATTCCATATCGCTATTCTTGATCTCTTCGCTATGAATCAGGCAATAGATGAGACCATAAACCATCGATCCTACTAATGGAATGATTAATAAACAACCCCAGAAATCCTTACTAAAAGATTTAAAGCTTTCTTGTATACATCGCTTTTCTCCAAATCCACACGCTGCACTAGATTGCATAATAAGAAATTTTAGAGATAAAAATATAAACTTTACTATGAACAAAAGTAGAAAAACAACAGAACAAATCACTGTAATTAAAGGATATAGAACACAGTCTATAAATAAACAAGCTTTGTGTGTAGCTGAGGATGTATCAATATTATCCTTAGAAAAATACAGACAAGCCATTTTAACACTTATTAATTTATAATGTTTCTGTACTTATACCCAATTTATTCAATTGTTTATTACTACCTTCCGAAATCAGGAAATAAAGTAACAATTTTTCTTTAAAAAAACTAGTCTTAATCTCCTTAAGACCAATTTATTAGAGCAGTTGAACAAATTTGAACAACAGGAGCCTGGATAAAGTTGGCATAACTCTCAAAACTATCATTTGTACTCAGGTCAGAAAAACACACGATAGCACTATGAATTATCGTTCCTACTAGTGGAATGATTAATAAACACCCAAGCCAATCGGGGAGACCGTCAGAGTTCAAGCATCCAAAACTCTTTTGTAGACTAGGAACTGATGTAGATTTAAACAAAGCAATACAGTATGTAATAAGAAATTTTAGAGATAAAAATATAAATTTTACTACCAACAAAAGTAGAAAAACAATAGAAGAAATAACTGCAATTACAGGATAAAAAATAGTATCGATAACTACCAAAGCTCGGTATGAATTCCATTCATCATCTAGAGAATTTATTCCGTCTTTACACAAAAACAAAGGAAGAGAACAAACCATTTTTTATTTCACTTAACAAGAAATTAGCTTTGACTAAACTAGAATAAAACAATTTGTTTTTATTTGCAAATATAAAAGTATTATAAATCAAAATTTAAGATTAAATTTTGATTTATTAAAGTTGTTATAAGAATTAATAAAACTAGGCGTCCAGACTTCTTGTTTTTTACAATCGCAACAGATAATAAAAATTATTTTTATATTTCAATTTAAAAAACTATAATATTCCTAAAATTAGATAGATTATGCTTCTTCCCCTTCCTTCACGGACCATGTTTTAGCAACTAAATAGGTGTGATAAATAGGAATCATTAAAAATAATTCAGGGATCAAATCCTTTTCGCTGTCCTGTGCATCAGAATATATTAAACAATAGAGGACGCCATGAACTATAGTTCCTATTAACGGAACCAATAACAAGCTCAAAAGCAAGAAATCCCTATCCAAACACTCAAAGGTTTCTTCTACACTAGGCCCTTGTCTAGATCTACACACTGCTATCGATTGCATAATAAGGAATTTTAAAGAAAAAAATATCGGTTTCAAAACCAAAAAAACAAGAGAAACAACAAAACAAATCACTGCAACTAAAGGATATAGAATAACATCTATAAATAAACCCACTTTGTGTATGGCTGAGGACGTATCCATACCATCCTTAGAATTAAAATATAAACAACAAGCCATGCGGATAAAAGAATAAGAGATTAAATAAAAAGATTGTAGTTTCCTTCATTAAAAAGAACAACCATTTATATCCTAGATATTTTATCTTTTACTACCTTTACAAAGGTTAGTGCACTAAAAAATAAACCAACTATACTACTTAGAGAGCTTTTCAAATTATCTATCTAACCCCTTGGTAAAGCTATAAAAGAGACTTTTCTTGCCGTTTTTCTATTTTCTAGTATTTTGAAAAAGGTATATAGTAGTCCTGATAAAAGCCTTGAAACAGAAAGCACTCCCAGTTTATAGCAATATCTTCAAGAGCTATGCTCCTTTCAATAAGAAAAAGAATTCTGTTATTTTGCGTTATCAAATGTGTTAAGCTAATTTTAGATCCTTTGACTCTAGAGTCGAATGACGATGCCAACTTTAAGGAGCAATTGCAATGAATAATGGCTCTGTTTTTATTATTATGGGGCCTCCAGGTTCAGGCAAAGGAACCCAGTCCCAACATCTTGCAAAAAGACTAGGTATACCTCATTTCAGTACAGGGGATTTATTACGAGCCATTATTGAAGAAGGAACTCCTGCTGGATTAGAAGCTAAAACATACCTGGACAAAGGAGCGTTTGTTCCCAGTAATTTTGTATGGAAAATTCTTAAAGAAAAAATGCAAAGTATAGAATGTTCTCAAGGATGCATTATTGATGGATTCCCTAGAACATTGGATCAAGCGCAACTTCTTAATAACTTTCTTAAAAAAATTCAATCTGATTATACAGTTATCTTCTTAGAAATTTCTGAAAATGAAATTGTAAAAAGAATCGGCTCTAGATTTCTTTGTCCAAGCTGCTCTCGTATCTACAAAAAAGAACAGGGCTATACTGAATGTCCAGATTGTCTAATGCCTTTAATAAGGAGGTCTGATGATACTCCCGAAGTGATTAAAGAAAGGCTAAAAAAATATAGAGAACGTACAGCACCTGTTATTACCTACTATGAAAAATTGGGCAAGCTATGCTGGATTTCTTCAGAAGACAAAGAGGACCTTGTTTTTGAAAACCTTTTAAGATGTATTTATAAATAGTATTTTGTTTTTTCTAAGTCTAAGTTGCAATCTAATTTTCAAAAAAGTTTAATTATAGGCTGCTTTAACTCTAGTAA
This sequence comes from Chlamydia serpentis, assembly GCF_900239945.1. NCBI lineage: Bacteria > Pseudomonadati > Chlamydiota > Chlamydiia > Chlamydiales > Chlamydiaceae > Chlamydia > Chlamydia serpentis. Next base: position 260,819 of record NZ_LT993738.1, read on the forward strand.
AAGAAATTATGAAACACTACTTGTCATTTTCCCCGTCTGCAGATTTCTTTTCTGAAAAAGGAAGTATTGAAACCCAGGTTCTCTTTGGAGAACGCATCCTTTTCCAAGGGAACAAGTGTTATGCCTATTCTCAATTATTTCAAGATCAATCTTCGTGGAAGCCATATCCAGGATATGGCTTTTGTTCCACACTCGTCCCATATAATCCTGAGCTTTACATCACTCCAAATGTTGCTATAACCTCTCTAAATGCTTTTTTAGATCCCTGGAACATTCCCCTTCCTTTTGGGACTTTACTATGTATTAATTCTCGCAATACAGTGAGTTTTCCTAATCACATTCTTAGTTATCTTAATTCAATTTGGGGACCTGGAATTCCTAAATGTGATCCTCAACATTTTCGTTATTTAAAGAGTTGGTCTAGTGAACTCGCACTTCAGGATGCTAAGCTCTTCCTTGATCTTCCCTACCTATGGGGAGGCCGTTCTGTACATAAAAGTCTGAAAAATTCAGGTTTAGATTGTTCGGGGTTTATGAATCTTCTTTACCAAGCACAAGGATATAACATTCCTAGAAACTCCATGGATCAGTATGCGGATTGTAATTTTATTACTAAATTCGAAAATCTCCCTCCTGGGGGTTTAGTTTTTCTTTGTCGTCAAGGAGAGTCTCGTATTTCTCATGTAATGCTAAAAAAAGATTCATTAACCCTAATTCATGCTTCTGGATATTCAGGAAAAATTGAATATTTTGTTTTAGAGAGAGATGGAAGATTTATAGATTCGAAATTCTACATATTTTTTAAGAAAAATCAGAGAGGAAGAGCATTCTTTGGGGTTCCAAAAAAAAGAAAAGCCTTTCTTTAATAAGAAAGGCTTTTTCGAAGCAGGATTAATACTTTGAATGTTAACGTTTAGAAAATTGGAAGCTTTTGCGAGCTTTTTTATGACCATATTTTTTACGTTCTTTCTTTCTAGGATCTCTAGTCAGAAAACCGCAACTTTTCAGTTCCTGCCTATTCTCTTCATTTTCTTTTAGAAGAGCTCTTGCAAGCCCTAGTCTTGTAGCAATCACCTGGCCCTGAATCCCCCCCCCACTTACACGAATAATCAGATCATATTGATTTTGGTCCTCTACAATCTTTTTCAAAGGAGAAAGAATCGTAGCCCTTTGGATTTCTAAAGGAAAATAATCTTCAAAAGATTTTCCATTAACATCGATTTTACCAGTTCCAGGTCTTAAACGAACGCTGGAGACAGCTTGTTTCCTTCTACCTGTAGCGACAGACTCTTGTATTGTACTTTTTGCCACAACTTATCCTAAATTAAATATCTAATAAAACCGGTTTTTGAGATTTAAAAGTTTCGTATGAATCCCCTTTTATAATCCTTAAAGATTTCAATTGTCTCTTACCTAGGCGAGTTTTGGGCATCATTCCCTTAATCGCATGTTCAACAATATAGGTGGGCTTCCTTGCCATCATATTTTCAAAAGGAATCTCTCGCATTCCAGAGATATACCCAGTATAATAGCGATAGATCTTTTGTCCTTTCTTGGCTCCAGTTACGCGAACTTTTTCTGCGTTAATAACAATAACACCATCTCCCATTGCAACATGAGGAGTATAGGTGACTTTATGCTTTCCTCTTAAAATCTTTGCTACTTCTGAAGAAAGTCTTCCTAAAGTTTTTCCAGCAGCATCAATAACGTACCACGATTTCTCAATTTCACTGGAGTTTACTATAGTTGTTTTCGTATCTTTTCTTTTTTCCATAATAATGTAACTGTCATACTAGAGAGGGCGATTATAAGTCTGTCCAATTTTTTTTCCAAACAAAAAACAGTCAAAAAGAACAAGACTCTTAATTTAAAAATATTTCCATAAGGATTCCTTGAGTATAGTGAACTATCTTTTCCTATGGACTACTAGTGCAAAGGCTTTCTTAGATTATTTACAATGAAATCTAGGAAATTTTTATTGTAGCTTGAAAGAGAGAATAGAGTATCTCTCAAGATTTACAAAAAGATAACTTGCCATTTAATAATACCCCCTCCCTTGAACATCTAGTAGCAAGTTTTTTATTATGTGTTACGATCAGCATTCCACACGATGCAGATACTTGGCTTAAAAGGAGGTTATGAATGTGTTCTGAAGTTTCTTCATCCAAATTTCCTGAGGGTTCATCTGCTAGAAGGATTGTAGGTTGATTAATTAATGCTCTAGCAATAGCTACTCGTTGTTTTTCTCCTCCAGATAGGGTGGAACAACGATTCAATATTTTATCTTTAAGACCTACTACATCAATAAGTTCAAGAGCTCTTTTATACATACAAGATCCTTTAGATATATCTTTACAAGCAATCAGCGCAGGCATTAAGATATTTCTTAGTACTGTATCGTCCTCAAGTAGATAAAAATTTTGAAAAATAAAGCCAATATGTTGGTTTCTAAAAATTGGAAGATCTCGATTTTCTAAATCTTTATTAAAAAAACGCAAGGTTCCAGAAGAAGGAACATCTAAAGTTCCTAAAAGATGTAATAATGTTGTCTTACCATTACCTGAAGCACCAGTAATAGACACAGTTTCTCCTGAATAAAGAGACAAAGATACATCAGTCAAAATAGAAATAGTTCTATTTTGTTTGTAGACAGTCTTAGAAAGGTTTTTAGCTTCTATAAGTAATGACACGGTTAATCTGCCTTTAAAATTTCTGAAACATGCATTTTTGCAACTTTTCTTGCAGGCAGAACTCCTGAAATTGCAGCTAAAATGAGAGTACCAAAACCTAGAAAATAGACAGCTTGAGGATGAACAGTATTAGGAAGATTTTGGCCAAAAAAGGCAGCATTAAATGTTTCTCTTCCTTGTAAGTAGTTCAAGGCTTTTACAATAAGCCCTAGATTTTTCAAGCTAATCATAGCGAATATCATTCCTATAATCACTCCAAAAGCTCCCGAGAATGCTCCGCAACAAGCAAAGATTACCTTTAAACTTCGCGATGACACACCCATAGCTTTAAGAATACCTATCTCTTTCTTCTTATTATTCACAAGCAAAACCGACATAGTTACAACATTAGAGCAGGCCACAATAAGAATCAGTATAGAGACAAAAAGAAATAGAACTTGGTCACTTTGGAGTTGATCCAAAATAGGTCGAAAATATTCGTAATCGTAGATAGAAGAGGTATCCCAATAATCTTTAATTTCTAAGGAAGATAAAATTTTTTCTATATGATTTTTTATAAAACTAATTCTTTTAATATTAGGGAAAAAGATGTGAAAGCCGTTATTCATCCCCAAACCCTCAGATTGCGCACGAATAGATCCTGCAAGATCTGGATCTATAAACACAGTCTTTCCTCCTAATGGAGAAAGACCAGGATTATAAAATCCAATCACATGGACTTTATATTGAGTTTCTTTTTGGGCCTCTATTGAATAGGTACTAAAAAATCCTATATCCCCAACTTTATAACCAGATTCTTTATAGCTATTAGGGAGTATAATAGAGGAGCCTCGATATAATTCTTCTAGACGATGGAAATCTGTTTTCCACCCCAAAGAACTCCTATTAAATGGGTTCAGTTCATTAGAGGTATAATCTGTCTCATCATAGGGAAGAACTTTATCTTCATAAGAGGGTTTAGAAGGGTAGGTTAGAAAATGAATTAGGGTCCTAGACTGAGGCTTTTTTAGTTTTACAGAAGTGTCAATGTGTAAGTAGCCCATACCTTCTTCAAATTCCATAATTTGTGCATTCTGAGATTTAAGATAGGGTGATAAAGATTCCACCACCATTTTTACAGGGTCTTTTTGTTGACCAGTTACATCACAGTCTTTTTTTGGAAATGTTTCCGGAAGAAGATAATCTAATTCAGGGTCATAAGGATCTATCTGAAGAGAGGCTATTTTCTCTCCTAAAGTTTTTGTAGTATAGTTAGAGAGCTCAGAATGCCTATCTATTTGGTAATAATAAGAAGAGTAATACGCCTCTGAGGGCACCATAGTTACTGGGGAATGAAGCTGAGAAAGATCATTAAGCCATCTTTGTTCCAAACCATAAATTACTGAAATGAAAACTACAGAAAGCCAAACAACAAGAGAAATAATCCCTATAGAAAAAATAGAGACTATAGCTGCAGATAGCCTCCCTTTTCTTGGAATCAAATATTTTAAAGCTATTGAAAATTCTAACTTCATGACTTCTATTTAACAATGATATTCCAGAAGCAACTAGTTAGGTACAAAAGAATTCTTTACTTAGCTTCTTTGAAGATTACATGCTTACGCAGCTTTCTATCATATTTTTTGAGTTCTAGTCGACCTGTTGTTTTTCTTTTGTTTTTTACAGTCCAATACATATCAGAACTTTCCGAGCTTTTTAACTTAATAATCTCACGATTCTTACTTGCCATGGATGAGTCCTTTTAAAAAAATAGTAAATTGCCTACTATGCTATATTTCTTTTCAAAAAGAATCAAGGAATCTCGTTACCATTATTTAGAGAACTTGGCAATGGCAATAAAAAGTACACGATCTTTTAATTCTTTTGTTTCTAAAAATAAAATTCATTTTATTAGTTTAGGATGTTCCAGAAACCTTGTAGATAGTGAGGTTATGCTGGGTATTCTTCTCAAGGCAGGTTACGAATCCACTAATAAACTAGAAGATGCTGACTATTTAATTTTAAACACCTGCGCATTTTTAAAAAGTGCTAGAGATGAGGCTAAAGATTATCTTAACCATCTGATCAATGTGAAAAAAAAAAGTGCTAAGATCATCTTAACTGGATGTATGACTTCTAAGCATAGGAATGAGCTTGAACCTTGGATGCCACACATTCATTATTTACTAGGTTCTGGAGATATAGAGCATATTCTCTCCGCTATTGAATCTCGCGAATCTGGAGAAAAAATCTCTGTAAAAAGCTATCTTGAAATGGGAGAGGTTCCAAGACAACTTTCTACGCCAAAACACTACGCTTATTTAAAGATTGCTGAAGGTTGCAGAAAGAAGTGTGCTTTCTGTATTATTCCTTCTATTAAAGGAAGGCTCCGCAGCAAACCGCTTAACCAAGTTCTTAAAGAATTTCAAATTCTTTTAAAAAGTGGTGTTAAAGAAATTCTGCTTATAGCTCAAGATCTCGGAGATTATGGCAAAGATCTCTCGACAGATCATAGTTCTCAACTAGAGTTCCTATTACGTGAATTATTGAAGCAACCTGGAGATTACTGGTTGCGAATGTTGTATTTATATCCTGATGAAGTTAGTGACGGAATTATAGATCTTATGGAGGGTGATCCTAGACTTCTCCCTTACATAGATATTCCTCTGCAGCATGTTAACAATCGGATTTTAAAGCAAATGCGGAGGACGACATCTAAAGAGCAGATTATAGGACTTCTAGAAAAGCTACGTGCTAGGATTCCTCAAGTTTATATTCGTTCTTCTATTATTGCAGGATTTCCTGGAGAGACCAAAGAAGAATTTCAAGAGTTAGCCGATTTTATCAGTGAAGGATGGATTGATAACCTTGGAATTTTCTTGTACTCTCAAGAAAAGGGTACTCCTGCAGCGCAATTGTCTAATCAGATACCAGAAAAAGTCAAGGCTTTAAGATTAAAAACACTTTCTCAAATTCAAAAAGATAACGTAGATAAACATAACTCTAAGTTTATTGGGAAAAAAGTAGAAGCCATTATTGATAATTATCATCCTGAGACCAACCTTTTACTTATCGCAAGATTCTATGGACAAGCTCCAGAAGTAGACCCGTGTATTATTGTTAATGAGGCAAAGCTTGTTTCTCATTTTGGAGAAAGATGCCTTATAGAAATCACAGGGACAGCTGGCTATGACCTTGTAGGACGTGTTATAAAAAAAGCTTCAAACCAAGCTTTGCTAGAAACTCGCAAAGCTTGGAATCCCTTAATTAACCAAAGGTAGGGCAACAACATTCCAAGAAAAACTTTGGACTCTAAAACTACTATTACTTCGATTTTCTAAAGTAAAATACCCATTTTCTGTAGCATAATACGTAGAACAAAGCCACTGCATTGGACGAGTACGATAATAACTTGTTCCTGAACAAGTAGAAAGCGCGAGCTCTATTTTTTGTGATCCTTCGTATGCGACTAAAATAACCTCTCCTCCAGTACCATTATCAAGCCAACTACCGTGTTTTGACATAAAAACAGATATACGAAAGAGTTTGGGAGCCCAAGTATTTGCTCGAAACTCCAACTTCGATGGATCTGACGTGTTGATAGAAACAGTCGAATTAATCATGGTGCTCTGCATTGATTTCTGATCATACTTATTCCAATAAACATTAGTTCTACGAGGAAATAGTCCAGAACCTTCATGCCCTCCTGATAAAGCACCTCGTGCAATCATCATGACCCTCGTGAGTTTGTAATATCCATAAGGAACATATTGTTGGGATTGCTTATTATTAATATTGTCATAGTCTTGGCGCATATTTCCCCATGTATCTTTATAAGAGAGGGGCGTGTTTGATAAATTCACTCGACCATTGAAGACCATGGTAGTAGAGGTTTTTGGAGTAATACTGATATTTTGTCCAACCGAAAGATCGTTCTGACATACCAGCCCTCCACCTGTAGTAGTGAAATTTCCTAAAACTTGAGTATTTTCTGTAGCAATCTTCTTACCAACAGTAAGTGCTGTTTTCTTTTGTTCTTCAGTTAAATTAATAAATTGAATATTAAAACGAACAAAAGTAGGAATTGATATTTTTATCTTCGGTGTTGAGGGTGTAGGGTTTGTCATACTAGTCTACCTCTGCAAAATTAAAATCAAATGGAAACCAAATCACGCATGTCGATACAGACATTAGGTTGATCCAAAGGATAGTCTCGACATTGACCCAAGGGTAGTTATAAGGAGGACTAGGAACAACTTCCGTTACAGGAAAAATACTAGTTAGAGCAACACTAACACGATCAGTCTGATAACCTCCTCTGGTATCTGAAGTACAAAGTTGTACTTTACTATTTCTCGAAATAAAATTAAGAAATAGGCCTGGATTATTATCGCCTTCATGATATCCAGACCAACGTGTCAGCTGAAATGTAACTTGGTAAATGCCTTCTTTTTTTAATTTAACGATAGGATCGATTTCGATGTAGTTGCTAGCATTAGGGGTCCTATTAAAATAAACAGTTTTATTGGAGATAGATCTAGCATTAGTTTCAACACTAGCTCCACTGTCAACATAATACCCATCTGGGTAATAGGTATATAGATTGGCAGCTTGACATCCAGTTTTCCTATAGTAATTAAATGTTATAGCATCTCTTGCAGACTGAGGGTCACTAATATTATTACAAACAGGCGTTCTTGATGAACTCGTTTGAGAGAAAATATTAATACCGTTCGACAGTGTTGTAGCATTAAATTCAGATTTTTCTGCTGATATGTTCCCTCCTACGACAAATTCACATGGAGAAATTGTTGTATCGGATACTTTAAGATCTCGAGTAACTAAAGCATTTTCTATTGTAGCATTCCCCTCCACGCTAAGAGTTGCTTGATCCATAAATAAATTCTGATCTTTCACTCCAGAATTTTCATTTGAATTTATAGGAGGGATACTAGACTTAACTATTATGTTTTTTTGTTTTAATTTTTTCATCGTTATTATTTTTCTCCTGCATAATAAAGAAGGGAGAAGGAATAATTCCCTATTTCAGCCCCATAAGAATCATTCTCTATGTAGAAAATGCTGCCTCTATAGCCACTAGGATTATTAGGATTCGGAGCTATATCGCTCGAACTTCTATATACTGCGGTTCCTAGAGTGGCCACAGTTGAGTACCCTCCTCCACTATATACTGTGCTTTCACATAGAACCTCTCTTAAAGCATTATATATAAATACTGACCCCCCCCAGCCATTGTTCCATCCCCAACGTTTACCAATAGTAAATGAAAGTATATATGTTCCTACTGCAAGAAACTGTATAGCATTATTGCCTCCGACAGTTACTTGTTGTGTACTTTGCTTCCATCCTATAAAACGAAAAACTTTACCCACATTACGCGACTGATATAGAGTATATTCCGATCCAGTCAGTGATAAATGTTCTTCTCCAGGGTTAAATGTTAACCTTCCTGTTAAAGGCTTAGAACAGAAAAAATATTCAGGAGAGCGTATATAATTTGCAGGCACTGGATCACAATCCGATCTTGGCAAAGCAGAGTTGCTAAGACGATTATTTTTAAAATCTATAGATATTTGGGAAGTAAAATCTTGCGCATTTAAGTTGTAAGCAGCAGCTGAAGTTAATCCAGTTGCTGAAACCTGATCTTTAAGTACCGCATTCCCTTCAACAGAAAATGTAGTAGTTGATGAGATTCCCTGAGCCTGGGTATCGAAGGTCTCGACATTTGCTGCCAACAAATCGCCATCTACAATTGAGTCTAATTTAAAATAACACTCATTATCATTAATATTGTTCTTCATAATAACTTTTTAATAAAAATTTTATTTTAATTAACTAGAAAACAAATTAAACATATTAGGTCAATTATTAAATTAATTAATAAAATTAAATATAAAAGTAATTGGTCTTAGAAAGACTTAATAAAAAAAACGTTTGATAGAGATTGAAAAGATAATAGATAGAAAAAACATGAATAAATTAAAAGATAAGGTTTCCTAATTGAACCCTTAATAATAGGCTGAAAATAGCCTATAAAACGATTTTATAAATTAGGACCTTTTTTAAAAAAGTGGGGGTGGCTGGATTTGAACCAACGTATCCACAAGGAGTCGGATTTACAGTCCGATGCAATTGACCGCTATGCGACACCCCCAAATAATGCTGGAGAAAGGACTTGAACCCTCAACCGTTCGATTACAAATCGAATGCTCTGCCAATTGAGCTACTCCAGCAGAAAGCAAAGCGGAATTATCTCAAAAAGAAAGTTTTATTCTCAATGAGAAAGTGCATTATCTAAAATTAATCTTCCTTAACTGGAGGCTTTTGGGAAGGTTCTGATATACGAAAGTCTTCTTGCGTAGGGATAAAGTCTTCGGAAATAAAGTGAGGATCTTGATTTAAAGGCGTTTGGTCCCCTAGAGGTAGAGCTAAACTCTCTGCTGTATGCAAAAGCTCAAAATTATGCTGTTGAAGTTTCTCCGCTACTAATTGTTCTTCTTGGAATTGAGCTTTCTTAAGAGCTTTTTTACTAGTAACCTCTTTGTTTCTAGTGATCTTATGAAGTTTACTTACTGAAGCTTGCTGCTCTGAAGCCATTGATTGAGATAAACGCTGAAACAACTTCGCACAATTCGCTCCTGCGTCCCCCTCAGCAGATGACGAAAGAACTTCAGCAGAAAACTTGAATTTTCCTTCAGTTGTATAACGCGCTGTTTGTTCTTCTTTTTTTAAGCAACATTGTTTGTATTTTTTGTTAGAACCACAAGGGCATAAATCATTTCTATTAATCTTTTTTGACATGCGATCCTCTTGAACACAAAATCTTTTGAAAAAGTCTAAATAAGCTCAAAATAAAATCCAAAGTTAAATAAAAGAAGCTATTTTATTTTTATCAATAGAAAGGTTCCTCTCTAGTCTGAGATCACTCTTTCATATATAAGAGAAGAAACTTTATTCTTTTTGGGGAATCAATCCCTTTACACTATGTATTTTTAGAACTACAAGTTTCTGGATTTTTAAAGACGATTTCTTAAAAATGCTACCATTTTAAAAATATATCCACACATTGTTTGCATGTCTACCTTACTTTTAAACCCTCCATGGATGAAAGCGGGAAAACGTATAGAGAGCTTAGTCCGGAAAGCACTTTATACTTATAAAATGTTAGAAAACCATCGTAAAATTGTGATAGCTCTAAGTGGAGGGAAAGATAGTCTTACCCTTCTTTTAATGCTCAAAGTAATTTCTGGACGAGGATTCCCACCTTTGGATCTCTATGCGGTCAATATCGGAGGCAAATATTCATGTGGAGCCGAGGTTAGCAAATCTTACTTAAGCCAAATCTGTGATAGGCTTCATGTTCCCTTTACAACAATTGCCTCTCCTTATGAATCTGAAACCCCTGAGTGTTATCCTTGCTCGCAAGCAAGAAGACGACTGCTTTTCCAAGCGGCTAAAGAGATAGGGGCTACAGCTATTGCTTTTGGCCATCACCGAGATGATGTGGTCCAAACTGCTTTGCTTAATCTTCTACATAAAGCAGAGTTTGCTGGAATGCTTCCTGTTTTAGATATGATTCATTTTGGAGTCACTATTTTACGTCCTCTAATTTTCACCCCTGAGCTTTGGATCCGGAAGTTTGCTAAAGAAAATGGTTTCTCACGAGTAACTTGCCGTTGTCCCGTCATTTCATTAAGAAGTAAAGCCGAACAAGGTTTAAAGTTTCTAGAAGAAGTGTTTCCCTTAGCTCGTCATAATATTGCTTTAGCCATTTATGAACAGGGATCATCTAAGTCGCAAAAAAATTAACAATCATTTTATTATTAGATTTTGTAATTAATTAATTCTTAATGTAAATCTTAAAATAAAAATTTATTAGGTTTTTATGAACAAAAGATTAAAAATAATTCTAACTAATGATGATGGAATTGCAGCTAAGGGAATGAGTTCTCTAGTCTCCGCTCTATTAGAGGCTAATATAGGGGATATTTACATAACTGCTCCTCAAATAGAGCAGTCAGGGAAAAGTATGGCTATTTCTCTTGACCAAGTGATCTGTGCGACTCCTTACACTTATCCCCAACCTGTTGAAGAAGCCTGGGCTATAGGCGGTTCTCCTGCAGATTGCGTGAGATTAGGTCTCAGAGCACTTTTTGAAACGCTCTCTCCTGATATAGTGATTTCAGGAATTAACTCTGGCAACAACATATGCAAGAATGCTTGGTATTCAGGAACCGTAGGTGCTGCAAAACAAGCTTTAATAGACGGTATTCCTTCGATTGCATTATCTCAGGACAAACACATTTCTTTCTTTCAAGAAGATAGGGCCCCTGAAATTTTAAAAACATTAATCATGTATCTTTTGTCTCAGCCCTTCCCTTCTTTAACTGGATTGAATGTCAATTTTCCTGTAAGTCCAGGAGGTTGCTGTTGGAAAGGAATGCGACTGATTCCCCCTGGAGATGAATTTTTCTATGAAGAACCCCAATACCTTGGCTCTGTGCACAAGGATAAGTATTATGTTGGAAAAGTTGCTGGAGTAAAGGTTACTGATCAACCTTCGGCAGAATTCTTGTGCATGTTAGAAAATCATATCAGTGTTGCTCCAATATTCTTACAAAGTTCCCCCTTTGAAGTAATGACTATTAAAGAGTTTCAAAAATGCCAAGAAGATTTTAATACCTTCCTTTCCAAGCCTGAGATTAGAACTAAAATATTCTAAATGCTTTCCTATACAGAGGTCTTACTTAACCTAAATTTTCTCACATAAATTGAATGGAAAATGATTGTGATTAAAGTATTTCTTCTGCTAAATTTGTCTCCTGTCTTATTGGATGCGTAGCTCAGCGGTTAGAGCACCTGTCTTACACACAGGGGGTCATAGGTTCAAATCCTGTCGTGTCCATTTGCGGGAGTAGTTCAATTGGTTAGAGCACCGCCCTGTCAAGGCGGAAGTTGCGGGTTCAAGCCCCGTCTCTCGCGAAATATACTTTCAGAGGTTTTAGGATGTCTCACGGTCCACGTCCATCAAAATTTAGTTTTCCTCTGTATTTTTCTAAAACATTAAGTTGGTTTATCTTAGGAGGCTTTCTTGCTGCCTGTGGAGTTCAAATGGTTTTGGTGCCTAATGAACTTATTGATGGTGGCATTGTTGGACTTTCTATTATAGCTTCTCATTTTTTAGGTCATAAGACCCTTCCTTTCTGTTTGGCTCTATTCAATCTTCCTTTTGTATTCCTAGCATTTAAACAAATTGGGAAATACTTTGTGATTCAGATGTTAACAGCCGTTATCATCTTCTCATGTTCACTCTGGCTTATTGATCAATTACCCTTTTGGTTAGGGGTCAGTCCCTTGGTTTTTAAAGGATCTGAGATGGAAACAGTTGTTTTAGGAGGAGCAATTATTGGTGTAGGTTGCGGCCTGATTATTCGCCATGGAGGATCCACAGATGGGACAGAGATCTTAGGAATCATCATAAATAAAAAGAAAGGCTATACTGTTGGCCAGGTAATTTTATTTGTAAACTTCTTTATTTTTGCTTTATCTGGAATTGTCTATAAGAATTGGCATACAGCTTTTGTATCTTTTTTAACTTATGGAATTGCTACAAAAGTTATGGATATGGTTATTCTAGGTCTTGAAGACACAAAGTCTGTTACTATCATTACCTCTTCTCCAAGAAAGCTAGGTCATATTCTTATGGAAACATTAGGTATTGGCCTAACCTATATCCATGCTGAAGGGGGATACTCCGGAGAGCCGAGAAATCTTCTCTATGTTGTTGTTGAACGTCTTCAGCTTTCACAGTTAAAAGAAATCGTCCATAGAGAAGATCCTACAGCATTTATAGCTATTGAAAACCTGCATGAAGTAATCAATGGTAGGCGCACTTAACTACTTGCCTGTAATGAATCTGGATTTGTCCATTCCTGAGTCAGAGTACTTGCAATATTTAAATAAGAAAGAATTTTTCCTACTAAAGCGTTTTCAAGATCTTCAATAGATTTAGGCCTAAAGTACCACATAGGCATAGGTGGGAAAATTATTGCTCCACTCTTGCTTAACCTTAATAGATTTTCTAAATGGATCGTATGTAAAGGAGTCTCTCTAGGGACAAGAATCAAGGGTCGCTTTTCTTTAAGAGCAACATCAGCAACACGTCGTATCAAATTATCGGCTAAACCTATAGAAATAGCAGCAATTGTAGCCATACTACAAGGAACGATGATCGTAGCTTCGACAGGAGAAGAACCTGAAGCTAATGAGCTCTCTATAGCTTGAATATTATGAGTGTGAATGTATTCTAAATTTTGTTCAGAAAATAGTGCTTTGAAGGACTGGGATCCTAATTCATAATATAACGTCTTTCTTCCCGAAGGAGAAATGATCACTTCAACTTCGTTTTTTCGATTAGCAAGTTCTTCAATAAGTCTTATGGCAAGTATTGCTCCAGAAGCTCCAGAAATCCCCACAACATAACGTTTCATAAATTCGAAATCCAAAACACAATCATACTTACAAGAAAAGATAAAGCAATACCCATATTTGCCCAAAAGAATTCGCCATCCTCTTCTTGATTTGTTTTATCTAAGTTAGAATACATTCTAAGCACTTTGATAATCATAATTAGAGGAATAAGAGCGGAAATATAGAATGTTTTTCCTAAAGAACCAATAAAACCGGAGGAAATATAAAACAAATAACTAACGGATAAACTTAATTGTGCAATCTTAATTGCTTTCTTTTTTCCATAGCATGCAGGGATGCTAAAGACTCCTTCTTTCCTATCAAATTCGATATCTTGCAATGCATATATGATATCATTTGCAGTGATTACTAGGCCTACACTTCCACCCCATAAAATAGCGAGTAAGCGCAAAGAGGTAGAAAGACCCGTGATAGCCAAAACAAAAAAATTAGTGAAAATGGCTAGAGCGTATACCAATCCTAATCCCCAATGACACAAAAAAGTGAATCTTTTCATATAAGGGTAAACGATCATTAGAATAAGCGAAGCTAGTCCCAAGCTAAAAATACCAAGCATTATACAAAGGACAAGAAAAATAAACCCACAAACTAAGAAGAAGGTCCAAGCAAAATTTAAAGAGACAAGATTAGCCGGAAGGACTCTTTTTAAGGTTCTACTATTCTTTTTATCAATTAACCAATCAATACACTGATTCACTACAATTCCCGTAGTTCTTGCAAAAATAAATGCAACTGCTCCTAGAACTAAAATCCTTAAACCTACTTTAACTGATAAATGTTGCGAAATCTCAGGTAGAGAAAAAGCAAATATTGTAGATGCGGATAAAAACAATATAGCGAATATCGAATATTTAAAATTAACTAAACTTAAAAAAATATTTAATTTCACAACTATTCTCTTCTATATAATTAATATATTTGATTATAAGAAAATCATACTCTTCTCTACTCATTTGGGACTTATCCCCCATTCCTTTTAGAACCTCCTATATTCGTAGGGGGTTCGTCTTTTTATGCGTCTAATTTATATATTTAAAGCCATAATGTTGCGATAAGTTTTTGCTTAATTTTCAAAGTCTTTTTTGATAGTCATTATTTCACATCCACTATAATATCTTCCACTCACGCTATTATTTGAAGTATTATACTAATTTTTACGAAACTTTAGAGAAAAGTTTATAAAATAAAATCTCTTTGAATTATTATTCAACTCCCTTTTCGACAATTTGCAATAATCAAAAGTATCTTTTTTATCAATTTGAAATAAATAAATTTTTTATAATCATAAATCTTAAAAAGGAACCCTAAAGTAATATTTAAAAAGAAAATTCTTTAACATTTTTAGACTTTTATCTTTCCAAAAAGAAGCAAAATTAAAAAATTTTAATATGCCTTACTTAAAATCTAAAAATCTCTTTTCTTAAAAAAGAGGACCTTTATTTTAATTGATTTTTCTAATAAAATGACCTGGTCTCAAAATAAATTGAGTATAAATAATGTCCTTAAGCTCAACCAACACACTACTTAAAGAATCAGAAGCAATTGATCCTAATACCTATAAATCTAAGTATATTAACGAAAATCGCAAGGTTTTCGGTTATGTGGTCACCCAACTGGTTATAGCAACTCTGGTCATCCTTATCGGGGTTGCTTTATTATGTAGTATGGGTTCCTTTGGCCTTAGCGTTCCCTTATCTGCAGTAATAGGAAGCTTTATAACAACTTTAGGAACTGTTATCTTTGCAATAGGTTTAATTATCCTAGCGAAAAAATCACTAGGGACTCCAAAGACAGATAAGGACCTTACCATTCCGCAAAACGATACTGGAAATAAATCCACTCCTTTAAAGAGCGCCAGTCCAATCACTAATACAGGCTTCCCTATCTCAAAATTCAGAATTATTTCTTCAATTATAGGTATTATTCTAGGCGTTTGTCTTCTTATATGTGCTCTTATCTCTGTGTTCTTCTGTACAGGGTATTTACAACTAGGCCTGTGTGCAGGATTTGTTGGTCTGGGAACTATTTTCTTTACTACAGGATTAGAAAAAATACGCAGCCCAAATTTAATAACTGAACAATACTCGGAATCAATGCATTTTTCATCAAAATCAGGTGATTCCTCCGGTATTGCTAGTCTAGGTGGGGAAGAAGTGTATGGAATGTCTCTAATAAGAGGGGAAGATGGAAAGGCAATATCAATCCGTTTAATACCTTATAAAAAATAGGTTTAAATCTTTTTTTAGTTATTAATATAATTGTTAACGCCTCAATACTTCTATAGAAATTATTCTATAATTTATTAACTTAAGAAGGCATAAAAATATTTAATATATTTTTACTTAAAAATTTTGAATTGAGAACGATGACATTTATTTTAATTAATCTTTGTAATAAAATGGCTTGTTCTCAAAGTAAAATGAGTGTAAATGATGTCGTTAAACTCAACTAATAAACTACTTAATCAACCCGAACTAATCACTAATTTTACTGCGTTGGACCCTAGGTATATTAATCAAGATCGAAAGGTCTTCGCCTGCGTTGTCACCCAACTGATTATAGCAACGCTAGCAATTCTAGTCGGGGTTATTTTATTATGCACTATGGGTACTCTTGGCCTAAGTGTTCCTTTATCTATAGTTATAGGGACCCTCGGAGTAACTTTAGGAACAGTCATCCTCGTAATAGACTTGGTTATCTTAGTAAAAAAATCGCTAAGATGGATACAATCTCAACAAAATTTGGAACAAGCCTTAAAACAAAACCACCAAGGCTTTACTATTCCCAAAAATGATAAAGGAAACACATCAGCTTCTTGTTTACCAGTTCCTTTGGATATTGAAAATCCAACTATTGAAGCCAGTACTCCAGTCTCTCGATTCCGTATTGCATGTTCCACGACAAGTACTATTTTAGGGATCTCTCTTCTTATCGGAGCTATCGTTTCAGTATTTTTCTTGTCAGGATACCTACAACTAGGTCTATGTGCAGGACTCGCCTGTCTTGGAGCAACCTGCCTAGTTGCTGGTTTAGCAGGATTGCGTACACATAGTTTAATAACCCAGGGAATTATGTATCTTTACCTAAACTATTATCTATCAGGAATCCTGGAAGAAAAAAACACTATAGTAAAGGACCAACAAAAGACTATTGCCTCTTATCTAGATGGGATAACCAAAAAAAAAGCGAAAGAATTAACTTTACTCCGATGGAAAGAATGGGGTAAATCTTTTATACCTAGTTGGAAGACTACTGGCACTGAGAGCCCCACTCCCCCATCAACTTGGAAATGGATAACCTCCTTTATGCCATACTTCAAAACCACCTCAAAGATTCCCGCTAAAGAGACTCGATCCTCATCTCCTACATCTTCTGAAGAAGAATTTGTACTAGCCCCCTCATCCCCTCCTAGACCACGTCATAGATCAAATTCTGTACCCACAATGACTTTTAAAGAATATATTCAAACCCCTCCTAAACCTCTAACGCCTCCTAAAAAAATTAGTAGTCAACCTGATCTATCTAAGATACACATGTCAGAAGGTCTAATTATAAAACATCATCAACCCATTTCTATGTTTCAACAAGAAGATGATGGTTCATTAGAACTTGTAACTTAATAATACAACAAGTTAACCCTCCTAAACCTTAATTATTATGCTTAGATAGAAGGCAACAATGCTTTAAAACATTTCTATCACTAATAAGAGGAAATCTCTGCTTTTCTAGCCCCTAGAAAAACGAGAAACCTGTGTTCTTAGTAAAAAAAATAGTCCTTAGCAACTCAAAGTTCTATACTTGTTTTCTGCTTAGCAGTCTGTTCCGAAATGACCCGATTTAAAAATTGCTCAGCACAAGCAAAAAGTATCGATTTTGCTTTCTCTTTAGAGAAAAGATTAGAGATCAAATTACGTAAAACAGGATGTGCTTTTGCAGAACTACACTCACTGAAAAATTTGTAATCCTCGTTTGAATAAAAGAAGTCTGAACCAATAACAATGTTTGATAAAATTCCAAGATTCTCTGCATGAAGTAAATGCTCCTCTATTTGACTCAAAGAATTTCCTGTCAAATACTTAATTACGTTCAAACCAATAACCCCGTTTCTTTGAACTATCTCTTTAGCATGTACATCAAGCAGGTTTCTAGGATTATCGAGAACTGCTCGAAAATTTGAATGACTCGCAATTACACATAGATGAGGCAATTTATCAGCAGTATAATCCAAAATGTCCTCAGCCAACTCATCACTACAGTGGCTAAGATCAATAGGAATACCCAGTTGGTACATCATGTCTAAAAGGATCTCCCCATCTCGAGAAAGCTTCTTAGGAGCCTCTGTCCCTCCACCAAAACGGTTATCTCTTTTCCAGACCATTCCCAGATAGGCAAGGGGCCCCTGTTTAGCTAAATCTCTAAGCTTTACTAATAAATCCATAAGAGGTTGAGAATCTCTTCCTAAGGCAGAAGCATTTTCTATACTACGAATAAGACTTAAGGATTTCTCTTCAGATTGCTCACGTGCTTCCTGCTCATTGTAGGATAACAACCCAATATTAGGATACTGATTAGGAATAGAAAAAAATAAAGTATTTTGTTTATCACAATTAGGATCACCTTCGCTATTCGCAACAAAGATTGCGCAAACCTGTTTACGTACTCCTCCTAATAGCAGTTGTTCTGGAGAACAACGAACAAAGGGGTCACGAAGAGAAAAATGGGGGTGCGAAAGTAAATCACAATGCATATCAATAGTCATAATCTACCTAAATATAATAGGGGGAAAGAAAAGGAAAAAGTTCTGGGTAAGCTGAATTTTTTACATCATAAATAAAAATTACGGAAGAATTTTGATTTTTCAAGACTTCTCGTAACGTAGAATAAAAGGTCTTAGGTTTAGGGTGTTTACAAATCACACCATTGAATGGAGAAAGTTTTCTTAAAAAAGATTTAAGATGCTCCTCATTTTTGACAGTGTATATCTTTATGTGTTTCGAAAAGCTATGGTAAAATTTAGAGAGCATCGTAGCCTTAGTCTCAGTGATATTTTCTATAAGACTTCTGGAGATTAAGCCTTCACGATAAATAGACAAAGGATCTGAGGCAACAACAGTCGACTCTAAACCATGAAAACAGGGGCCATCAAAAATACAGAGATCATAATCAGAAAAATCTGTGAAAACTTCTTGCGCTGTACAAGCTGATGGAAAACTAGATAGATTTGCAGATGTTCCAATTAAAATTCCACAGCGATTTACAGCTTCCTGAACCACTGGATGATCCACAATTCGAAAAGCAAGCATTCCTTTAGGGAACTTAGGATTACAGTGCTTAACTACTAGCGTAATCGCTCCTGGGAAAAAATGTTGGGCTAGTTTCCTAGCTGTAGGAGACAATGGGGATCCTGAGATATTTTCAATATCTTCTACATGATTTACGTAAAGGGCAAAAGATTTGTTAGGCTCTCTATATTTTAGAGCATATAGCCTTTCTTCAGCTTGGGGACTATCTAAAGCAACAACAAATCCATAAACAGTATCTGTAGGAAGAGCAACGATTTTTCCTGCATCTATATGTAGTATAATCTCTTCTAAAGAACGAGTAATGCGTGCTTTTCTATTAGACATAGCAACTCCAAAAACAACTTATAGGATTGATACATTTTTTAGCCTTCATACAACATATGCTCTAGGAAGATATTCTTCTTCCCTATAAAGGAAAATCTCATTAACACATTCAATGAAAAGTGTTTGAAATCTACTAGTTTAGTTGTTTTCTATTTTTTCTTCCTTAAAAGAACTATTTTTCATTAATTTACAGAAATTAAATATTTAAAATCAGAGACCATACCCTATGTTTTAAAGCCCTAACTAAACCAATAGACTAGCAAAATAAACTGTTGATCGTTAATTCTATTCAAGATAACGTCTTAACTTTTTAATAAGGAAAAAACCTATGGTAGATTATTCTTTTTTCCATCGCAAAATCGGCAATCTTGAAGCTATAGAATGCCCTGGAAATCCTGAAGATCCTATTATTATTTTATGTCATGGTTACGGAGCCGTGGCTGATAATCTAACTTTTTTTCCTTCAGTATGTTCATTTCCTAGGCTACGCCCGACATGGATTTTCCCCAATGGAATTCTTTCTTTAGACAATAACTTCAGAGGAGCTCGTGCATGGTTTCCCCTTAACGTTCTCCTATTAGAAGAGGTCTCTAAACTCTATGTCAATGGAGTGAAGGACTGCAAAGAAAAATACGATGAATTATTTGATGTAGATCTAGACTCTCCTAAAAAAGCTTTGGAGGATCTCATTACTAGCCTAAACCGACCTTACAATGAAATTATTATTGGTGGATTCAGTCAAGGAGCAATTATAAGTACTCACCTTGTTTTGACATCAAAGAATCCCTATGCTGGCGCTTTAATCTTTGCTGGATCCAAGCTCTTCAATAAAGGCTGGGAGCAAGGAATCAAGCAATGCTCTCAAGTGCCATTTTTACAAAGCCATGGTTATCAAGATGAAATTCTTCCTTATAAGCTAGCGACTGATCTTTATGATCTCTTATCAACAAAACTAAAAGGAGAATTGGTCTCTTTCAATGGAGGCCATGAAATCCCCTTAGTAGTATTCCAAAAAATGCAAACCATAATCCCTAAGTGGATAAATCGTGAGAGTGATTAATCGATAAGAATTTGTCTTTTTTATTCTTTAAGGACAATAGTTGAATAGCTACCCATTCTAATACAGATGACGCTGATGAAGAGTTATCTAAAGATCTACACGCGGATTCTATAATTAAAAGCACTTTATCCAAAGGGAATAATGGTAGTTGTAAGATCTCTTTAACATATTCTGGATAGTTTAATGCTGAAGCTCTTAAGCCTAAATCTAAAAAACAACGATCGCGGCTCAATTCTAGCAGAGTTTCGAGCAGTACCTTTACTTTATCCCTTAGTATCTGCTTGTCCGATTCTCGAGATTCTTTGAGAATTTGAGAAACTTCTGTAACAGCAATTTGACATTGAGCATAACGAAATAAGTAAGTAAATGTCTCTTTAGAAGACAATACTTTCTCCCCCCTCTCAATAAAAATAGATAAACTCCGAGAAATAATAGTCTTTGGCAACTGCTGGATCTTTGTTGTTGTCAATATAATCACAGCATGTTTTGGAGGCTCCTCGAAAACTTTTAGAAAAGCTGAAATTGCTGCTAAAGTCATTCGATCTATTTCATGGACAACGTAGACCTTATACTTTGCCTCAAAAGGACATATATAAATCTGCTTTTTAATTTCTCTAGGGAGGTCTATAGAATGGAATCTCCCTTTGCCTGTAGGAAAGAATTGATAGATGTCAGGATGAACCTTTTGAGAAACCTTATACTGAGAATCTGGGGATGTTCGCACCAAAATTTCTGAAGCGAGTTCGAATGCTTTATCTTCTAGTTTAGGAAGCATAGACCCATGCAGCAATACAGCTGAGGGAATTTCTTGGTTATAAATTTTCCTAAGTAAAGCTTCCCAACCTTGATTTTCTTCCTTTATCTGCATAGCTCAGGCTGTATGTACAACATCACTTTATCTATTAAACTATTCAGAGATTCACGTGTATCGAGAACTAAGTATCGATTAGGATCAGCATTAGCTCGTGATAAAAATCCCTCCCGAATGCTATTGTGATAGGTTAAAGGTTTTTTCTCAAATTGATCTGGAGTCTTTTGCTGATATTTTCTCTCTAAGCCAACTTCTACAGGGACATCTAAAAGCAAAATAAGATTAGGAAGGAAAGGCTCCGGTCCTACAACCTTATCACAAAGTTCTGAAACAAAATTAGCTCCTAAACCTTCTGCTATTCCCTGATATACAATAGTAGAATCGTGAAATCTTTCACAAATAACGATATAACCCTTATCGAGAGCTGGTAAAATAACTTCCTGAATATGCTGCGCCCGGGATGCGAGAAACAGAAAGAGCTCACAATAATGAGATAGTCCTAATTCAGGAGGATCAAGAACTAGACCTCGAATCCTTTCTCCTATAAGACAGCCCCCAGGTTCTCTTGTTAATAAAACCCTACGATCCTGAGCTACTAGCTGATCATGCAGAATTTTTGCTAAGGAACTTTTGCCAGATCCCTCGCCTCCTTCAAGCACTATAAACACAATACTACCTTAGCTTAGACTTGTTGTACTGGGATGCTTTCTTCTTCGGATCCCGATGCTACTTCATCATCACTTTCATTAGAAGAAAGTTTTTCCATAGAAACAAGAGCGTCACCTTCCTTCAAATGGACCAAACGCACCCCTTGAGTTGATCTTCCCATCACCCTGACATCTTGCATGTTAATGCGAATTGCCTGTCCTTGACTTGACATCAATAAAATACTATCATGATCTGTTACAGGTATAGCTCCTAAGACATTACCGTTCCTCTCATTGATAAGAATAGAGCGAACACCGACTCCCCCACGGTTGGTTTCACGAAAATCTTCTACTAAAGATCTCTTACCAAAACCTTGATCACAAACAACTAAAACAGACTGGTTCTCGGTGACAATTTGACAACTTACAACTCTGTCTTCTTCACTTTTTAAAGAAACACCACGAACACCGCGTGCAGTTCTTCCCATAGGACGAACTTTTTCATGGGGGAAGCGAACAGCCATTCCTGAGTGGGTAAATAACATGACCTTTTCTTCATCACTAACAATATGACAGGCTGCTATTAATTCATCGCCATCATCAATCTCCAAAGCACGTATGCCTTTTTTCCTAGGATTACTAAATGCTTCTAAGGCAACTTTCTTAACGATACCCCGCTTAGTAGCTAAGAATAAGAAACCGGCATTATCAAAATTTTTAATATTCAGTATAGCAGCAAGTTCCTCTCCTGCACGGATTCCTTCCAAAAAGTTAATAATAGGTTTACCTTTAGCACGCCTTTCTCCTTCAGGGAGTTGCCATACTTTCAGCCAATAGCACTGGCCAAAATTCGTAAAGATTAACAAATAGTCTTTAGTAAAAGCAGAGTAGACTGCTTTTAGTAGCCCTGCTCCCTTCTTCATATCGAATCCTGTAACTCCATGACCACCACGTCGCTGCTCTTTGAAGACTTTCTCTGGCATTCTTTTGACATAATCATCCCCTGATATGGTGATGATAACAGACTCATTCGTAATAATATCTTCGACATCACGAATATCATCCGCATCAAACTCTATAGTCGTGCGTCGGGGTGTTTTATGATGTTTTAAAAGATCTTGTAGCTCGTGTCTAATGATATCTTTTACTAAACCCTCATCTGCTAACACTTGCTTGTAATAAGTAATTTTACTCAATAGTTCTTCGTATTCTTTCTGAATCTTTTCTGCTTCTAAACCTGTTAGTTGATACAAACGCAATTCTAAAATTGCAAGAGCTTGAGGTTCAGTAAAACCAAAAAACTCGATTATCTGCTCTTTAGCATGTTCTTTATTACTACTTTCTCGAATAGTTTTTACTAATCCATCCAAGCAAGATAAAGCCTTAAGATAACCTTCTAAAACATGAGCTCTTGTTTCTGCTTTATTAAGCTCATAACGAGTTCTACGACGAATCACCTCTGTTCGATGGCGTATCCATGCAGAAATCATCCTATGGATACTCATAGTCCTTGGTAAATTTTTATCCAAGGCGAGCATATTCGCTCCAAAAGTTACCTGTACATCAGTAAACTTATAAAGCCTATTAATAATAATCTCTGAAGATTCTCCTTTTTTTATTTCAAGGACAACACGGATTCCATCTTTGTCAGACTCATCACGAACATCTGAGATACCTGCTAAAGTCTTCTCATTAACAAGATTAGCAATCTGCTCAATTAGACGTGATTTATTCACATTGTAAGGCATTTCTGTAATAATGATACTCTCACGATGTTTATCTTCGTTCTCTTCGATATGTAAACGAGCACGAACTTTGACCTTTCCTCGTCCTGTAAGATAGGTCGAGCGAATCCCCTCAGAGCCGCAAATAATCCCACCGGTAGGAAAATCGGGTCCTGGCATGATTTCTAAAATCTCATCTACAGAAGCTAGAGGATTTGCAAGAAGAAGTAGAGTCGCCTCTATAAGCTCTCCTAAATTATGGGGGGGGATATTTGTCGCCATCCCTACCGCAATACCAGAAGAACCATTACAAAGCAGATTAGGGAACTTAGAAGGAAAAACTACAGGCTCATACTTTGTTTCATCATAGTTAGGAACAATGTCCACAGTATCTTTATCTAAGTCTTCCATAAGATACATAGCACTATGAGTAAGACGAGCTTCAGTATAACGCATAGCTGCAGGTGGGTCCCCGTCTATTGACCCAAAGTTTCCTTGTCCATCCACCAGAGGATAGCGCATTGCCCAACTCTGAGCCATACGCACAAGAGTCGGATAAATGACGCTTTCACCATGTGGATGGTAGTCTCCAGAAGTATCCCCACAAATTTTTGCACATTTACGATGCTTAGCTGCTGGGGAAAGACTTAATTGCTTCATAGCATAAAGAATTCGTCTTTGTGAAGGTTTGAGTCCATCCCGGATATCTGGAAGTGCTCGAGATATAATCACAGACATTGAATAACGAAGGTAACTTTCCTTCATTTCTTCTTCCAGATTTTTAGGGACAATGATTTCGTCTTTATTCAACATAGGGATTATGGACTCCTAAATATCTAAATTATTCATCCTAATGGACAGGGCATGGCTTTCAATGAACTCTCTTCTTGGAGGCACTTCTTCACCCATTAACATAGTGAAAATATGATCAGCTTCTACAGCATCCTTCAATGAAACACGGATTAGCGTCCTCTGCTCTGGGTTCATAGTAGTATCCCATAATTGATCTGCATTCATCTCACCAAGACCCTTATACCTCTGAATTTCTATACCTTTTCTTCCAAGATTTTTAAGATGGTTAATGACTTCTTCGAGAGTATAACAACTATAATTACGGCTTGGAGAATCTTGGCAAACAATTACAATTTCATTTTTCTGAGAGATAAGATAATTACAAATATCTAAACCATAATCTTTGAGTTGCTCTTGAATATCTATAAATGCAGCGACCTTATAAAGTTCTATAATTTTAGCATAAGTCCCTTCTTCTTGACTTAATATTTCTTCTTTCTGTTCATCAGAATATAGGTAATACCCGCCTTGCTTGCCACTACCTGGAGTAAAATAATACAAAGGGTAACCTAAATCTTCTTTATACATCTCTAAAAATTCAGAGAAAGGAATTGCTTTTTTCTCAAGGGCAGTTATAAAGCTCTCCACATCTAAAATCGTATTTATAAAGCTTTCTAAAGCTTCTCCTCGTAGTTCTCGTCCTGTAGACTTAAAGAAGATAGAACTTTCATTTGTACCTAATGTTAACAAATAATTGTCCATCTCTTTCTCTGATAGAATATAGCGGAACTCTTTTTTCTTACTCACTTTATACAAAGGAGGCTGCGCAATATAGACACATTCATTCTCAATAAGGGACGTCATATGACGATAAAAGAAGGTAAGAAGCAAGGTACGAATATGAGATCCGTCAACGTCAGCATCTGTCATGATAATGATACGCCTATAGCGCAATTTACTCAGATTAAAGTTGTCAGAACCTATACCGCATCCTAAAGCTGCGATAATAGTTCCTATCTCTTGATTTTGAAAAACTTTTTGTAAACGAGCTTTTTCTACATTAAGAATTTTACCTCGGATAGGCAAAATCGCTTGAAATCTCCGATCACGGCCTTGTTTTGCAGATCCACCAGCAGAATCTCCTTCTACAATGTACATCTCACATTTTTCAGGATCTTTTTCTAAACAATCGATCAATTTACCTGGCAATCTTGCACTATCCAAAGCGCTTTTTCTTAAGGTGAGCTCACGTGCTTTTTTTGCAGCTTCTCGAGCCTGTGCCGCCACAAAAACTTTATCAACAATCGTCCTAGCAATTTGAGGGTTCTCTTCGAAAAAGATAGTTAAAGCTTCTCCTACAACTTGCTGAGCAACAGAGCCAACATCACTATTTCCTAATTTCTGTTTAGTTTGCCCTTCAAATTGAGGATTGGGCACTTTTACAGAAATAACTGCAGTGAGTCCCTCTCGAATATCCTCTCCTGTTAAAGCAAGCTTATTATTCTTAGCAAGGTTATGAGTTTTAATATAAGAATTGATTACCCGAGTAAGAGCTGTTGAAAATCCTGTAAGATGAGTTCCTCCCTGGCGCGTAGGAATATTGTTAGCATAGGAATAGATAAGTTCAGAATACCCTGAATTCCATTGTAAGGCTCCTTCAAACTCAATATCTCCGTCATCTCCTGAACGGGTTCCAGAAATATAAATAGGATCACAAAAAAGGCTTTCTTTATTTTGATTAAGATAGCTGACAAAAGATTGAATACCTCCTTCATAGAAAAAGATAGTCTTATCAAAGCCAACATCACGGTCATCTTCAAATACTATTGTGATCCCACGATTTAAGAAAGCCAACTCTCGTAAACGCTTTATTAAAATAGATCGATCAAAAGTACATGTCGAAAATATCTTAGGATCAGGATAAAAAGTAATTTCGGTTCCCTGTTTATCAGTAGCTCCCAAACACTCCAATAAAGTTGAAGGACTTCCTCGAGAAAATTCCATTTGGTAATACTTTTTATCTTTAAATACCTTAGCAATCAATTTTTCAGAAAGAGCATTAACACAGGAGACTCCGACCCCGTGTAATCCTCCAGACACTTTGTAGCTATCTTTATCAAACTTTCCTCCAGCATGAAGCACGGTCAAGACAACCTCCAAAGCAGAAACTTCTCTTCCCTGTTTAAAAGACTCTCTTTCATGAATTTCTATAGGAATGCCTCTACCATCGTCTGTAACGACAATGCCTCCATCCTCTAAAATACGGACATCTATCCTCGAACAATAACCTGCCATGGCTTCATCAATACTATTGTCTACAACCTCATAGACTAGGTGATGCAGACCTGTGGCTCCTGTATCTCCAATATACATACCAGGGCGTTCACGAACAGCTTGTAGCCCTTCCAAAACAGTAATGGCAGAAGCATCATAATTTTTTTCTTTCGGGTCCATAAACTATCCTAACAA
Source organism: Chlamydia serpentis (assembly GCF_900239945.1). NCBI lineage: Bacteria > Pseudomonadati > Chlamydiota > Chlamydiia > Chlamydiales > Chlamydiaceae > Chlamydia > Chlamydia serpentis. Next base: position 287,130 of record NZ_LT993738.1, read on the forward strand.
AAACTGTATTTCCCTGATCTGCACATGAGAGGCTACTTGATGCAAACTCGCAATCAAATCATGCTGAGGCGTCTGCTTTAACAGAGCATATAACGAAGAATTATAAACTTTTACTAATAAAACGTGATCTCTAAACCCTATAGCTTGAGACATCTTTTTATATTTATCTCCAAAAACTTGATGCCAAGCCTCAATTACATCATGAGGCCTAGCTGCTACGATTTTTTGAATTTCCTTTAAATAACCATGGAGATAGTGTTTAGCATGTTTTATAGGGGAAGCTATTCTTGCATTTTGAACTTGAGAAAATTCACGTCTTTTTTTCCGCTTTAAGAACATACCCTACCTAGAGAATAACGCAGCACTTAAAGAAACAGATTATTAACTTCCGAAACTTTTATCCTTCTTCTGTTTTTTCTCATCACTAATTTTTAAATAAAATTGTGATAGCATGCTGTATCAAAAGAAACTTGTTATATCGACAGAAACGAAAAAAGTCAATTTCTTGTCTTCCAAAAAACAAAGAAACCTTGAGAATATTTTAAAAACGAAAAATACAGACAATTTACAAAGTATGAGTTTAATCTCTTAACGACGACAAGTAGACCTCACAGCATCGACCAATTCCCATCCAAGATACAGTATACCACCACCAACCACACTAACGATACAAAAAAGTCCATAGCCAAGTAATACAATAAGACACAGAACTCCCGCAAGAATCGCGCCTACTGCTAATCCTAGAATTTCTACAGCACATAAAACTATTCCCAGACCTAAAATCTCCATAATTCCACGAACTCGATGTTCCCAAAGGCGTAAAGAAGATATGGAAGAGGGTTTTTCTGTTTTCTCATTACTTGACAAAACTTTCTCGTCATAAGTGGCTAAAATTCGCGAAACACCTACGGATATATTATATACAGGAATACATGCTTTTAAGTTAGTTATAAATTGAGGTAATGAAGTAATAGCAAAGGGTTGAGAGCTAACGTCAATATACATTGTTAACAGCACCTTTTCTTAAAGAAAATGACCTTAAAACACAAGATTAAATAATACTTATCTGTATAAAAAATCTTTTGTTTCGTTAACTTTCTTGAGTTATTGTTAAAATATCTCCACGATACTTTACATCGAAAAAACTCTTTATAGATGGGGATTGAAATAGCTTTTGTAATTTAATTATTTTAGGTGAAGATAAATCTTCAGAACGAACGACTACAAGATTTGTGTATTTAGATATAAAGAGATCTTCTAAACAAAGACTATCATTTCTTGGAGACAAATTTGCTGCTATAGCGAAATTTCCAGGAATAACGGCAGCATCAACATCACTAAGAGATCCTACAAGAAGTGGAGCAGAGACTTCTAGTATGTTGACAACCCTGTTTTCTTTTCCATAGACATCCTTAGCTGTCATATTCAAATTCTTAGGTTCCTTGCATACAATAATCCCACAATCTTCTAATAAGCGCAAAGCACGCTCAGCGTTTGTACAATCTACAGGAATAGCTATTGTCAGTTTCTTTTGGTTTTTTAAACTATTTAAACAAGAAAACTTTCTAGAATAAATTGCCTGAGGTTCTAAATGTACTTTAGCAATAACAGCTAACTTGTCTTTGCAAGCATAACGTTCACATTCATCCTCAAGAAAAACTTGGTGTTGAAAGTAATTTGCATCAATTTGTTTATCTAAAAGCAAACGATTCGGAATACGATAGTCATCTACAGGAAGTATCTGTAACCTAATTCCAAGTTCCTTAGCTTCAGCCTGCAAACTATTCAATAACTCGGCATGAGGTGTCGGACTAGCGACAATACGTATTGTATCTCGAGATTCGTGTTTCTCACAAGAGCTCAACAATAGAGCAAAAAATATAAACACAAGCCATTTCTTTTTCATAGAATCCCTCTACATCTTAATATACAGCGCCCCCAAACATCTCCTAGAATACGTATAGACTCAATAAGAGCTAAAGTTATAACAAGTACTGATACTGTAATAGGAAATTCAAAACGGTAATAACCATACTGTAATAATAGTTGCCCTAACCCTCCTCCTCCAACAAATCCTGCAAGAGTCGAACATGAAATGAGATGAATAAAAAGAGACTTAAGAGAAAATACTAGCTGAGGATAACTTTCAGGTAAAAGTATATCAAAAAGAATATTTCTCTTAGGAATTCCTAAAGCAACTGCAGCTTCAAGATAGTTTAGAGCAGAAGTTCGAAAAGCATCAACAACTATGGTGACAACAAAAGGAATCGTTCCAATAGTCAGAGGCACAATAGAAGCCGTAGGACCTAAAGAAGTTCCAATAATCCATCGCGTGATAGGAAACAAAATAACAATGAGAATAGCAAACGGAATAGCCGTAAGAAAACTCAAAATTATTGATAGTATTGCATAAAGGCTTTTCTTGGGATTAAGACTGTTAGGCGAAGTATAAAACATCCCCAAACCTAACATCCCCCCAAAAAGACAAGCAAAGAAAAAAGCAGAGAAAACCATGTAAAACGTGTTAATAGTTTCTTTTAATAAAATTTGAATAAGATCAGATTGCATATACTTTTTTAAAAAAACTCCTGAACAAGAACGCCGAGTTCAATCAAAAACTCCTTCGCTTTTTTACGATTTTCGATTTCTCCTTCTAAAACAACAATTAAAAATCCTATAGGGGTTTTTCTGAATAAACTAATGTTACCTGAAAGAATATTCATTGATACAAGCCCAGTTTGAAGGACCTTATTAATAATCCCTTGTACAGCAAGTTCTTTAGGAAATTTTAATTGCAAAATTTCTTCTCTAGCTTTTGGGGAATAGTATGAATTTAAAGAAACAGTAGCAATATCTTGATGAAACAGTTCATGGGTAATTGGATTGTTAGAAGTCAAAAAGAGTTTTTCTGTAACTCCGAATTCTTCTACCGAACCTTGATGCATTACTAAAACGTGAGAACACATTTTTTTGATTAGATCAATTTCATGAGAAACCAGAACTAAAGTCACCCCCCTATCTTGATTTAACTGCAAAAGCCTTTCAATAATATCTTCAGTAGACTTTGGATCTAAGGCGGAGGTAATCTCATCACAAAGTACAACTTCAGGCTGACAAACAATAGCTCTAGCAATAGCAACTTTTTGCTTTTGGCCACCGCTTAAATTTCCAGGATATGCAGATTTTCTATGGTATAGATCTAAAAAATTAAGAGTATCATATACTTTTTCTTCGATTTCATCTTTAGAAAATCCTGGGTTGTGAATTCGAAGAGGATACGCTATATTTTCAAATACGGTTTTAGAAGAAAACAGACCATAATTTTGAGAAATATAGCCAACTTTTTTAGCAAAATCACAACGAGACAACTTCTTTATTGGTAAAGAATTATCAAATCCAGCTACATTTATAAAGCCAGATGTGGGGAACTCAAGGAAATCTAAACAACGTAAAAGTGTTGTTTTCCCAGAACCGCTATGACCAACTATACCAAAAACTTCTTGAGGATAGACAGAAAAGGATACTTTGGAGAGAATCGCTTGATCTCCGAACTTCTTGCTAATATTTTGAACTGAAATGATAGGAGAATGTTGTTGTGACACAAGTCATATCTCGTACTTGGATTAGAAAATAAAAGTTCTATAAAAACTCCGAATGCCCCAAAAATTAATAATCCAGAAACATTCCTTTAGAAAAGGTAACAACAGCATCCTATATTTCTGCAAGTAGTTTCTTTTACTGCCAAATAAAAATTAAATACTAGAAAATCAATTTCAATCTTCTATAGTTCATTAAACAACTGTTATTTAACTTAATAAAATCCTTGATAAAGTTCCTTGACAAATCCCTAGGTTAACCCCCAAACTAAGCACTGATTAAGCTTAAGGAGATAAACCCTGATGTTGAATATTCATGATATTCTAGGAAATGATGATGAAAACCTATTGTCATATCAATGTAAATATATAACAAAAGATAAGCTTACTCTTCCCTCCCACGACTTTGTAGATAAGGTTTTTGGAGTTTCGGATAGAAATAACCGTGTTCTCAGATCTCTACAAACGATGTTTTCTCATGGAAGACTAGGAAATTCAGGTTATCTATCTATACTTCCTGTAGACCAAGGTATAGAACACTCAGCAGGCGCTTCTTTTGCTATCAATCCGATCTATTTCGACCCTGAAAACATAGTAAAACTTGCAATAGAATCTGGATGTAGTGCAGTTGCTTCGACCTATGGGGTGCTTAGTTTACTTTCTAGAAAATATGCTCATAAGATTCCGTTTATGCTCAAACTAAATCATAATGAATTACTTTCCTACCCAACAAAATATCATCAGATTTTCTTTACTCAAGTAGAGTCTGCATATGCAATGGGCGCCATTGCTGTAGGAGCTACAGTTTATTTTGGTTCAGATACTTCTAATGAAGAAATTGTAGCCGTTTCTAAAGCGTTTGCTAAAGCTCGTTCTCTGGGTCTAGCCACTGTACTTTGGTGCTACTTACGTAACCCAGCTTTTATTACTAACGGTGTAGATTATCATACTGCAGCAGATCTCACAGCACAAGCGGATCACCTAGGTGCTACTTTAGGAGCTGATATTGTTAAACAAAAGCTTCCTACATGCCAAGGAGGGTTTAAAGCTATTAATTTTGGAAAAACCGATGAAAGAGTATACTCTGAACTCTCATCAAACCATCCTATTGATCTCTGCCGTTACCAAGTCCTAAATAGCTACTGCGGCAAAGTAGGTTTAATTAACTCGGGAGGACCTTCTGGAAAAAATGATTTTGCAGAAGCTGCTAAAACAGCAGTCATTAACAAAAGGGCCGGCGGTATGGGCTTAATTTTAGGAAGAAAAGCCTTTCAGAGGCCCTTTTCAGAGGGCGTACAGTTATTAAACCTAGTTCAAGATATTTATTTAGATCCTAATATTACAATAGCTTAACTTTTCAAAGAAGGTCTTTATGCACTCGCACTCAAAACCAACGAAACCGTTGGGAACATTCACTGTAGGTATGCTATCGCTAGCTGTAGTGATTAGTTTGCGTAATCTCCCACTGACAGCAAAACACGGTCTGTCTACCTTGTTCTTTTATGCGCTAGCTGTCACATGTTTTATGATTCCCTATGCTCTGATTTCTGCTGAGCTTGCTTCTTTCAAACCTCAGGGAATTTATATTTGGGCACGTGATGCTCTAGGGAAATGGTGGGGATTCTTTGCTATATGGATGCAATGGTTTCACAATATGACCTGGTATCCTGCTATGTTAGCATTTATAGCTAGTACCATCGTTTATAAAATTAGTCCTGAATTAGCTCATAATAAAGTTTATATTGCCGTAGTAATTCTCTCTGGTTTTTGGATACTTACATTTTTTAATTTTTTAGGCATTACTTCCTCTGCATTATTCAGCTCCATCTGTGTAGTCATAGGAACATTAATTCCAGGTATAATCCTAGTCAGTCTGGCTCTCTTTTGGATTTTTTCTGGTAATCCTATTGCTATTTCTTTTTCCTGGGGAGATATTATTCCTGATTTCAGCAATACATCCTCATTTGTGTTACTTGCTGGAATGTTACTTGCATTATGTGGTCTAGAAGCTAACGCCAATCTTGCCTCTGATATGATAAATCCTAGGAAAAATTACCCAAGAGCAGTCTTTATTGGGGCACTAGCAACATTAACTATTTTAGTTTTAGGCTCTTTATCCATAGCAATTGTTATCCCTAAAGACGAGATTAGTCTAGTCTCCGGATTAGTAAAAACATTTACTTTGTTCTTCGATAAATACAACCTCTCTTGGATGACCGGAATTATCGTGGTGATGACCATTGCAGGATCCTTAGGAGAACTTAATGCCTGGATGTTCGCAGGAACTAAGGGACTTTTTATTTCTACCCAAAACGATTGTCTTCCTAAACTCTTCAAAAAAGTAAATAGAAAAAATGTTCCGACAAACCTAATGTTGTTCCAAGCAATTGTTGTGACAATATTTACACTTCTATTTCTGTGTCTAGATTCGGCAGACCTTGTCTATTGGATTCTAACTGCGTTAAGCATTCAAATGTATCTTGCGATGTATATTTGTTTATTCCTTGCAGGACCAATCTTGCGTATTAAAGAGCCCAAGGCCCAGCGTCTATATTCTGTGCCGGGAAAGCTGTTTGGTATCTGTGTAATGTCTATTCTAGGAATTCTATCCTGTATCTTTGCTCTTTGGGTAAGCTTTTTACCTCCACAAGAGCTTACCCAGATGTCTGCGGGAAGCAAACTAGGATATACTGCGTTCTTACTACTGGCCTTTGGGTTAAATTGTTTTATCCCTTTTGGAATTTATTTTACCCATAAACGCTTATCCAAATTGAATTAATCTATATATATTTTTGGGAAAAGAAATGAAAGAAGCTTTCCTTGCTGCAAGGCAATTTGGAGAGCTTCTGGGTCTAGCTGTGTTCTACTACAAAAAGTATTCACTTCTCCCTGACAAATAAGTCCGGTCTGGAAATATCCCGAATATACCATATAGAAAAACTTTTCCCATAAATCTAGTGGCATCAATAGCTTCAAGTACTTAGCTAGAGATAATACGAAGTCCTCACTCTCTAATAAAGCTTCTAAAACAAGAAAAGGAGTTTCCCTGATCTCTTCTTGGATAACTTTCAATTCTCCTAGACCTTTTTTATAGTTTCCAAAATTCAAAATCTGTCCAACTGATCGTATGCTTAACTGTGGTGGCACAAGTTTCTTCAAAGCTAGTTTACAGGACTCCTTAGTCTTATTGAACACTTCTTGGCTCTCAGGAGTATTTTTTGCATAATCAACATGGTTAATGGACTTCCAACAACTTGGACTTGGTTCTGGATACAGAGAAGTTGATGCTATTGTTTCTAAATTTAAAGAAAAAGGCCCTAGCCACGAGTTCTCCTCTCCCTCCAAAATATAGTTCAATAATGGAGCTAGTATATTTCTTTGTTCTATAAACTGCTTAACCTCCTCAATAGAAAAATGGGGGCAAAATTTTTGAATAATCTCAAATGCCTTTGACCTATCATGACTAGATCGTAAACAAATCGCTGAAATTAAAGTATTGATATTCTGAATTTTGAGAGTCATAAAATCTATCATACTGGGATGTGACTCTGTTTTAAAAACCCGAGTCTCTGGAGAAGCCAAATAGTATTTGATTACCTTGACAAAATTAAGATCCTCCTTGCTAGGGGTGAAAGTCTTATCTAGATGCAAAACACTTTTTATCCAATTACGGTCTAAAGAAAATAGCATTTCTAAAATTTCTTCTCCTGGAGAGTTTAAAACAGATAGTAAACCTTCATAAAGAACAGAAACCGATGAGTTTGCTAAATCTTTATTTGCAAATTTCATAAGAAGAGGCAACATTTTCGGAGGTGTCTTGCTAAATTCTTTAATTTTATTTACGACACCTTCTACAAGTTTTTGAAAATATGTAATTCTTCCCACCCTATCAACACTGGGTCTTCCTTGCTCATTCAAAAAGCTTGATGGGAGAAACATTCTTGGTCTACGGTAATCATTAAGCTCAAAGTTCTTAAGGAGCTTATTGATATCTGTTTCTTCTTCATGTCCCAATAATAAATTCAGTGTCTCTTCTGAGAAAAAAATAGAAGGATTATTTATAGAAAACACTTTTGTCTTTTCTCTAGAAGACTGTTGATGGAATAAGTAGATAACACAAAGAACAGAGCAGATAGATAAAGTGATGAGCATAGCCAATAAAACCGTGCTACCACTAATAAGTGTACAGAAGTAAAGAGAAGCAACTAGTAAGCCTGCTGCTAAGACAGCAAGAAGCAAATAAGCAAGAGGCTTTAAACTATTCTTTAAGGTACAACTATAATTGTTTGAGAGGTTAATACGTGTGGCATCATCTATTGTCGTTATTCGAGAAGACTTTATGCTCATGCTTTAAAAGTATGTTTTAATAAAAGGTCCAGTATTGTTCCAGAAGCTACACCTTTGGTCAAGTCTTGAAGAGAGACTTGTATATGTTTTGCTAAAATTTCCAGCTCTTTTTGAGTAACAATACCAGAACAACATAGAGCCATTATCCAAGGGCGAAGCAATGATTTCCAAACAGAAATCGGCATAGCCTTTTCTAACAAATCTTTTATAAATAATTGATAATACTTGTCTCCGAATAATAGCTCTAATACCATAAAGGGAGTCCCTGTAATCTCTTTGGAATAGAGTTCAAAGAATTCACATAACTTTTGTAGTTTAGAGCGGTGATAAGTTACCGATGCAGCAAAGAGTGCATTTGAAGGGCGTACAAGCGATTTACAATCTCGTAATCGTCGATCTAAACTATCTTTTATATCTAGTAACCAATCCTCTTCTTGAAGATAAGCAAGAATATTTATTCCTGGATTGTCAGAAGCCATATCTTTAGCACTAAAGATTTTAATATCATACTTTAAAAGACAAGCTTGGACCTGATTTTGCAACTCTTGAGTCTGTAAAGATAAGAGGAACTGAACTATGTTTCCTGTTTCTAGATAAACCTTTGCTTCATCAGTAAGGAGGTTAGGATTATATGTAGAGATTTTCTTAATGCACTTTTCTTCTAAAAACCATCCATAACACCAAAGATTAATAAAATTAATAAGCCCTAAATAACGGGCTATTTCATTTTTTTCACTCCCTGAAGAAGACTCGTAAACTAGTAACTTCTTAAATATACCACCTCCAATCTCTGGCTCTGTCAAAAAAAGTAAAACCATCTCGGAGGGAGAGTAGGTCTCTATCACTTTCTCTAGACGTATTAAATAGTTAAAGAATGAGTCCTTAGACCCTCTTCTTAGCATACTGGGAAGAAGAAGCTGTTGGATCGTAGATTTAATTTTGTCTTTCTGGGAAACCCGGGAAAAGTCCTTTATTAACAATTGAACTTCCTTTTTCAAGGACGCTAGTCGTTGTGATATAGACCTAGAATCTACCTTATCATTACGATAAAAGTTACTTTTGATGATCATCCAAGAATCAGAGTCATCTTCCTCAGATATTGCGTCAGATATTGGGGTAGTAGGTCTCGAAGGAGTTCTTTCAATGACTTCAGTAATCCTTTCGGTAGGTCCTCGTTTTTTCAGGAACCCAGGAAAACTTTCATCTTTAGTTAAGTGACCAACACTCTCTCTAGAGAGCTTAATTAAAGTCCCTGCTTTCTTATAAAGACAAAAGATAAGAACAGTAGATATTAAACAGCCTACTGAGGCTCCCAATCCCCAAACAGCCAAACCCATAGGAGCTACTATTAGATGACAACCTACCAGAACCGCAACGATAACCGTTAAGACAAGTAGCGCGGTGGCAAAGACTGCAAGAATCTTGAGAGCCAAAGAAACGTACCGCTTATCATGCCTAATAACTAAACATGTAGCTTCTGTTGGCTCGCTATTTAGAATGGAAGCAGAAAATGAAGTAGACAATTTAAAATAATAATTAGTTAATTTACATAATTATAAGAAAATTAACTAAAAAAAAGAAAGTTTATACTTCCTGCTATTAGGAAGAAAATTATCATTGACATAATATCATTTAAAGCAGTAACAATTGGCCCAGAAGCTAAAGCAGGATCAACTCCTAATTTAGCGAAGAAAAACGGAGATAAAACCCCCAAAGTCGTAGCAGTAAGGGAGGCTCCTAAAACCCCAGTAGCTACAGTAACCCCTAGTTGAATTCCTCCTCCAGAAAAAATATTTAACCCTAGAAATCCCATTAAATAGACAACAAGACCACATAGAATCCCTAAAACAACTCCTGTAAGTAATCCTATACTCATCTCTTTAAAAATAGTCTCACGACGACGTCCAAAAGAAAGAGTTCCTGTAGCCATGCTACGCACTAAAATCGTGCTACACTGAACGCCTACGTTTCCTGACATTCCATTAATCAAAGGAATAAAAAATATAATTATTGCCAAAAGGGCGGGAGAAATTTTTTGAAAATATGCCATCACAGAGGCACTAATCAAACCAGCGAAAAGAGTTACTAAAAGCCAAGGAGCTCTAAGTAAAAATCTTTGTACAACATGGCAAGTTTGGTACCCTACATCTTCAGTAGTCCCTGCCATCCTAGCTATAGTTTCATCGGCAATATCTTCAATAGCTTCAACAACGTCTTCATAGGTAATAGCTCCTATCAAGAAGTTTTCCTCGTCAACGACAGGAAGGGCTGCAATTTTATACCTTTCTACAAGATCAACCACTTCTTCACGTGTAGCATCTGGCAGTACCTTATGTTCAACTTGATTCATAATCTGTTTCAAAGACATCTCAGGAGGATTGATAATCAAACTTCTATCAGTAACAACCCCTTGCAACTCACCTTTAAAATCCAAAACAAATACTAAACGGGTTAAATCAATCCCAGGATTACTTCGAATGCAAGCAGAAACATCTTTTACTGTGGTTTCCATCAAAAAGGCAAAAAACTCATTAGTCATAAGCCTTCCTGCAGTATTTCTTCCGTGCTTCTGGAGATCACGAATTTTTAATGCTTTTTTAGAATCTATAAGCTCGAGGATTCTGCGATACCTACGATCGGGAATATCATCTAACACCCATACAGCTTCGTCTGGAGGCATCTGTTCAATCAAAGCACAGACCTCAGTATCAGATAGCCTACGAAAAATTGCCCACCGTGAGGCAGAGTCAGTATTAATAATAAAGGCGACTTTAGCAGTAATACAGGACAGATTCTTATACAGAATAGCACGTGATTCAGAAGGAAGACAGGAAACAGCGTAAGCAAGATCTATAGGATTATACTCAATCACAATTTTAGAAAGATCATGAGAATGTATATCTGTTGAAAGACAGGTAAATGCTTTTTCTAATTTAAAGCTTAGCTCATCATCTAAATGACTCGTTTTAGAATCCATTAAATTTCCAGAACTAAAAGCTGTATCTATTTTTTCTTCGTTTCGATTTTGCTCGCCAACCATAACCTCTCCCTTTGATTCTCTACAACTTCACGAAACGTATGTATTTCCCTAAGGTTAGCTAAATAAGGATCATTTAACCACTTGGCTTCTGTAATGCGGACACCATATTGAGCTGAACGAATTACCATTCCCCATGCCTTCTCTATATCTTTTGTGATTGCATAGAATTTTCCTAGAGTATAATAAGCTTCTGAACAACCCAAAGAAATAGCCTTCTCTAAACATGTCCTAGTAAGCTTACTTAGATATATATTCTTATTTTTCCAAAACAGAAATAAGTATACTTTTCCTAATAAAAGTAAAAATTTTTCATCTTCAGGATGCGCTTCAATTAAAGGTTCTAAAATAGCCAGCGCTTCTTCAACAAAAGCTGTATCTTCTAATAACTTTCCTTTTCCTAACAAAACAGCAGCAAGAAGCAACTTAACTCTAGGTGAAGATAACGTAACATAGTCTTTCGTTAATAGCCTGTATGCCTCATTATAATGAAATAAATTGTCTTGCATATCAGCAAGTAAATAATGCGAATGTCCCCAAAGTTCTAAAATTTCAACTCGACCACTTAAATCCCATGCTTTTTGATAATATAAGAGCGACTCGAGTAAAAAAATCTCTTTGTAAGCCTCATCACTTGTAACCTCTGCAAGGCATTTTAACGCTAATCCACGATCACTCCAAAATAAAAAAGCTTCAGGACGCAAAGAACATAGCCTACTTGCCACATCGACAGCCTTTCGTAATAATCTAGCATTTTTCTTCTTGACCCCCCAAGAAAAATAAGCATCAAATAATTTTTGCCACATTCCTGTCGCATCAAAATCCCACTCTAAGCAAGACTGAAAGCAAGAAATAGCTGAGGCAAAATGTGAATCCTCATTAAAATAAAGAGCTGAGCATAGCTGAACAACACCAAGAGCATGAACTAGTGCACTATTCCCAGGAAAAGCTCTCATAGCAGAAATAAGCCGTAATCGACTCTCTTTAAATAAATTCGGCTCCTCTAAATACAATCCTAAAATAGCAATCCCTGAGGCTAATAAACCTGAAAGCCCAATGGGATCACTAGTGTTTTTTTGTAAAGAAGCAAGCTTCTCCAAACCTGCTTCAACATACTTCATATTACTATTTAACCATCCAGAACGAATCAAAAGTTCTCCCCAAACCATCCATAATTCTGGAAGATTTGGAAACGCTTGCACAGTTTGGTACAAAATATGGATCGCTTGGTCAAAATGCTCTTTTTTATAAGTCAAATCAAATAACTTCACAGAAGCAAGAGCATAACTATAACGATAATTTTGATAAGCTACAGTATCGTTCTCTCTACTAAAACTTAAAAAAATGGCCTTAGAAAAATGCTCTAATCCCCTTTCTATATAGGAAGACTTTCCCTCTCTAGTCCCTAAAACTACCATGCTCTTAGCATAATCAGAATGAATATGGGGATTATTAGGAGATAAATCTAAAGCCAAGGATAGACATTGCATACCATAAATCAAATCGCTTAATTCTAGGTGTCTATGATACAGCTCTATAAAAGCACGGCCCACGGTCTGATAAACTAAAGCACTTGCAATCAAAGAAACCTCTTCTTGTTTACCTCCTAGACGTAGGTGTTCCCATCCCAAACGATTTTTTAGCTGAGGATGCATATGCAAAAGCTGTTCTATCAAACGAAAATTCTCTATAGCTTCCGAAAGAAATTTGATATCTTGAGTTTGAGAATAGATTTCAAAATTGATGCAAATTCTTGCAGAACACAAGGACAGTCTGTCAGAAGCACTAATCCCTAGTTTTTCAAAAAGAAAATCTATATAAGTCAAAACGTCAATGAAAATTCCCATGCTTTTATGTTTCAAGCCATAGGAAACTCCATAAAAAATCACTT